>DASXLB010000020.1 GCA_036496585.1 Vicinamibacterales bacterium | reverse complement strand
GACCTTCCGTGTGTTCGGTCCGGACGAAACCGCGTCGAACCGCTTACAGGCCGTCTACGAGGCGAGCAAGAAGACCTGGATGGCGGACTTGCTGCCCGAGGATGCCGACGGCGGCGAGCTGGCGCGCGACGGCCGCGTGATGGAGATGCTCTCGGAACACACGCTGATCGGATGGCTCGAAGGCTATCTTCTCACCGGCCGGCATGGGTTCTTCCATACCTATGAGGCGTTCGCGCACGTCATCGACTCGATGTTCAACCAGCACGCCAAGTGGCTCGACATCTCGAAGAACCACGTGCAGTGGCGCGCGCCGGTGGCGTCGGAGAACCTGCTGCTGTCGTCGACGGTCTGGCGGCAGGATCACAACGGCTTCTCGCACCAGGATCCGGGGTTCATCGATCTGGTGACCAACAAGAGCGCCAGCGTTACCAGGGTGTATCTGCCGCCCGACGCCAACACGCTGCTGTCGATCGCCGACCACTGCCTGCGCTCGACGGACTACATCAACGTCATCGTCGTCGACAAACAGAAACACCTGCAGTTCACGACGATCGACGAGGCCATCGTCCACTGCGCGAAAGGCTTCGGCATCTGGGCGAAGGCCAGCAACGATGCCGGCGGCGAACCGGACGTCGTGATGGCGTCGTGCGGCGACGTCGCCACTCAGGAAGCGCTGGCCGCCACCGCCATCCTGCGCGCGCGCCTGCCCAATCTGAAGATCCGCTTCGTCAACGTCGTCGATCTGTTCAAGCTGCAGCCGGCGACCGAGCATCCGCACGGATCGACGGAACACGATTTCGACAGCGTGTTCACGGTCGACAAGCCGATCATCTTCAACTTCCACGGCTACCCGTGGCTGATCCACAAGCTCGCCTACCGGTTCAAGGGCCACGAGCACATGCACGTGCGCGGCTACAAGGAGAAGGGCAACATCAACACGCCGCTCGAGCTGACGTTGCTCAACGAAACCTCGCGCTTCCACCTGGTCATGGACGTCATCGATCGCGTGCCGTCACTCGGGGCGACCGCCGGCCATCTTCGCGAGGACATGAAGAACGCGATCATCGATCACGTGCGCTACGCGCACGAGTACGGCGCCGACCCCTCGGAGATCACCGACTGGCTGTGGCCGCTGTAGCGGAAAGGCAATTCGATGGCACCAACCGACGCGGTTTCGAACGACGACGTCCGGACGGGACATCGGCCCGGCGCGCTGCGTCAGGCGGTGGTCGATCACCTCCGCTACTCGCTGGGGCGGCGGCCCGCGGCGGCGACGCGAGACGAGTACTACCGGGCGCTGGCGCTCGCGGTGCGCGATCGCATGCAGGCTCACTGGGCGCACACGGCGGACCAGTACATCGGGCGCAAGGCGAAGTTCGCCTGCTATCTGTCGGCCGAATTCCTGCTCGGCCCGCACCTCGGCAACAACCTTCTGAACCTCGATCTCGAGCCGGCGGCGCGCACCGCGATGGCCGATCTCGGCCAGGACCTCGATGCGATCATCGCCTGCGAGGAGGAACCCGGGCTCGGCAACGGCGGGCTCGGGCGGCTGGCGGCGTGCTACCTCGACTCGCTGGCCACACTGGAGCGGCCGGCGATCGGCTACGGCCTTCGCTACGAATTCGGCATCTTCGATCAGGAAATCCGCGACGGCTGGCAGCACGAAATCACCGACAAGTGGCTGCGCCACGGCAATCCGTGGGAGATCGCCAAACCGGATGTGGCGTATTACGTGAACTGGGGCGGCCGCACCGAGTGGTACGAGGACGCCGACGGCGTCAGGCGGGTCCGCTGGGTGCCGGACCGGGTCGTGAAAGGGATGGCCTACGACACGCCAATCCAGGGATATCGCGTCGGCACCTGCAACACGCTGCGGTTGTGGAGTGCCGAGGCGGTTGAGTCGTTCGATTTCCAAGCCTTCAACGTCGGCGACTACTACACGGCCGTCGACCAGAAGCTGGTCTCCGAGACGATCACCAAGGTGCTGTATCCGAACGACGAGCCGGTGGCCGGCAAGCGGCTCCGGCTGTCGCAGCAGTACTTCTTCACCTCCTGTTCGCTCCAGGACATGCTGCGCCACCTGGACGTCAGCGGCGCGCCGGTCACCAGCTTCGCCGAGCGCTACGCCGTTCAGCTCAACGACACACATCCGTCGATCGCCGTCGCCGAACTGATGCGCCTGCTTGTCGACCAGCGCGGACTCGGCTGGGACGCCGCGTGGGACATCACCGTCGCGGCACTGGGCTACACCAACCACACCCTGCTGCCCGAAGCGCTCGAGACGTGGCCGCTGTCGATGTTCCGCGATCTGCTGCCGCGGCACCTCGAAATCATCCTCGAGATCAACCGGCGGTTCCTCGACCAGGTCCGTGCGCGATTTCCTGGCGATGAGCCGCGCGTGGCGCGGATGTCGCTCGTCGGCGAGGACGGTCAGCAATCGATCCGCATGGCGCACCTGGCCACGGTCGGCAGCCACGCGATCAACGGCGTCGCCGCGCTGCATTCGGATCTGGTCATGTCGAGTCTGCTGCGGGACTTCTACGAACTCTGGCCAGAGCGCTTCAGCAACAAGACCAACGGGGTGACACCGCGCCGCTTCGTCGCGCTCGCCAACCCCGGGCTGCGCGACCTGCTCGATCGGACCATCGGCAACGGCTGGCCGACCGATCTGGCATCGCTTCGGCGCCTCGAACCGCACGTCGACGACGCCGCCTTCCGGCGCGAATGGCGGGCGATCAAACACGCGAACAAGCGGCGCCTCGCCGCATACGTCAAGGACGTCACCGGCATCGTGCTCGATCCCGACTGGATGTTCGACATCCAGGTCAAGCGCTTTCACGAGTACAAACGCCAGCACTTGAGCGTGCTGCACATCGTCACGCTCTATCGGCGGCTGAAGAGCGATCCACGGCTGACGATTCCGCCCCGGGCGTTCGTGTTCGGCGGCAAGGCGGCGCCGGGCTACCGCATGGCGAAACTGATCATCAAGCTGATCAACGCCGTCGGCGACACGGTAAACGGCGATCCGGAGGTGAACTCACGGATCAGGGTGGCGTTCGTGCCCAACTTCAACGTCCAGAACGCCCATCTCATCTACCCGGCCGCCGATCTCTCGGAGCAGATCTCCCTGGCCGGGAAGGAAGCCTCCGGAACCGGCAACATGAAGTTCATGCTCAACGGCGCGGTGACGATCGGCACGCTCGACGGCGCCAACGTCGAGATCCGCGCCGAAGTCGGGCCGGAGAATTTCTTCCTGTTCGGCCTGACCGCGCCGCAGGTCGACGCCGTCAAGCGCGGCGGCTACCGTCCCGCCGAGCACATCGAGCGGAACGACGAACTGCGCGCGACGCTCGACCTGATCGCGAGCGGACACTTCTCGAACGGCGACGCCGCGGTCTTCGCGCCGCTCGTCGACAATCTGCGCCACGCCGATCCGTTCCTGGTGCTCGCCGACTACGCCGCCTATATCGAGTGCCAGCAACAGGTGAGCGCCGCCTGGGAGAACGTCGACCGCTGGACGCGCATGTCGATCCTGAACACGGCGCGGGGCGGCAAGTTCTCGTCGGATCGCGCGATCCGCGAGTACTGCGATGACATCTGGCATGTCTCACCGGTGAGCGCGACCGTGGAACAGACCCCGGTCGTTCTGCCTGGACGCGGTCTCAGTGCGTCAGACCGTAAATGATCGCGTTGACGCCCAGCTTGTAGGCCTCGTTGGTGTCGTCGATCGGACGGAAGCCGAGACCCGACCACTCCCAGAACTGCGAGATGTCAGTGTTGTAGCAGATGAACATCTGCAGCCGTTTGTGCGGATCGTTGCCTTCGAAGAGGCCGCGAAAGATCGGCCGGCCGGCGTTGTACGCCTGCGGGAAGATCTCGAGCGATCGGATGGTGAAGAACTCGTTGAAGATCGGATGCGACACGTCGAGGTCGACGAACTGCGCGTCGGGAATGACCCGCCGCATGTTGTCGGCGAACTGCGCCCAGCCGCGCCCGCCGCGCCATTCGGCCGTCTTGAAGTCGTCGACGATGACGAAGCCCCCCTTGTCGAGGAACGCACGCAGATTGCGCGCTTCGGCCTCGGTCATCTGCCACCAGCTCACCTCGATGATGTAGAGGACGGGGAACTCGAAGATCCGGGGATCTTCGAGTGACAGCGTCGTCGTCTCCTGATGCGCGTCGATGTTGGTGACCGACGCCAGAATCTGCAGCAGATGCTGCTCGGCCGACGGATAGCCGTGGGACCAGGCTGGCTGGCCACGATACCAGTAGCCGCCGGGCAGCGTCTGGTAGGTCAGCCGGACGAAGGCGAAGCGCCCGTCATAGGGGATCTCGGCGGCGGGCGGCGGCGCGCCGGCGCGCGTGTCGAACTGGCCGAACCCGCCGCGCTGCCCGAACGCCAGGGTGGCGGCGAACAGCGCGAGCACGGTCGCCGACGCGATGTGCCATTTCGTAGGAAGAACGGCCCCCTCCCGGACTCACTGGCCCATGCGCACGACGGCCTTGCAGTCGACGGTCGCCGTGAAGCCGATGCCGTCTTTCGTCTTCCCCTCGATCGTCACCTTGGCGGTGGCGCCAGCGTCGGTGACCTTGACCGTGCCCTCCCCCTCCTGCTTTTTTTCGGTCGGGCGCGTCTCGATCGTGTAGGAGACGTTCTGCTGCAGGATAGAGCCGAAGCGCAGCTGCACGAAGAACTGCCTGGTGCCGGCGGCCGCCGCCTTGGCATCGGGCACGATCAGCGAGAGCGCGCCAATCTCCTTGGCGCCTGCCTTGGCGTTGCTGAAGGCATTGCCCCACGAGCCGGGGCCGTTGGCGCCGGTGCTGCAGCCGCCTTTCGTCTCCGTCGCATCGTAGCTGCCGGCCAGCGGACCGCCGCCGACAACGACGTGCACGCTCTCGGTGACGGCCTGCGCGCCTGCGGCGGCGGCCGCGGCGACGAATATCGCCGCTCCCATGGCCAGAATCGTTCGCTTCGCGTTCATCGTCTCTCCCAATCCGAACATGCTATTGATCGCCGCCGGCCAGGCCGGCGCGCCCGCCGGCGCCAGCCGGACCCGAGGGAATGACATAGTCGCGCGGCGGCTCGGCGTCGAGCAGGTACTTGACGAAATAGTCCCACCGGCGGCGCATCACGTAGTTGCCGGGCGTGTAGCCGTGGCCGGAGTTCGGAATGAGCAGCATGTCGAACTCCTTGTTGGCCTTGATCAGCGCGTCGGCAACCAGCAGCGTGTTGTACGGCGGCACGTTATTGTCCATCGTCCCGTGGATCAGGAGCAGATGGCCCTTGAGGCCGGCGGCCTGCGTCTGCGTGGCCTCGATCTCGTAATTGTCGGTGCCGTCGGCGTTCTTCACGAGCGGGCCCTGATAACGCTCGCCCCAGTCGTCTTCGTACTGGCGCTGATCGTGATTGCCGGATTCGGAGATGCCGACCTTGAAGAAGTCGTCGTAGGGAGCGCGCAGCAGCGCGTCGGCGGTGATGAAGCCGCCGCCCGAGTGCCCCCACATCGCCGCCTTGTCGATGTCGATCCACGGATACTTCTTCGCCAGCTCCTTCATGCCGGCGATCTGATCGGGAATCGTGTTGTCGCGGCCCATCGCGCCGTAGTAGGAGTCGGTGTAGGCCTTCGAGCGGTTTGGCGTACCGGTGCCGTCGATGCTGACGACGACGAAGCCGAGCTCGGCGAGGGCCTGCTTGTCGCCGCGCGCGACCGTGAAGGCGCGCGATCCGACGCTGCCCGACTGTGGCCCGGGATAGGCGTTGTTGATGATCGGATACTTCTTCGACGGATCGAGGTTGGTCGGCCGGAAGAGCATCCCGTAGATGTCGGTCTTGCCGTCGGCCGCCTTCATCTTGATCTGCATGGGCGGCTTCCAGCCGGTCGCGAGGAGCTTCGAGATGTCGGCCTTCTCGAGCGGCATGACGAGCGCGCCGGACTTGCCGTCGCGGAGCGTCGTCTCCGGCGCGACGTCGGGCTGCGAGAAGGTGTCGATCACGTACTTGCCGTCGGGCGAGATCTGCACCGAGTGGGTGCCGTTGTCGGGCGTCAGCGACACGCTGTTCCGGCCGTCGAGGCCGACGCGGTAGAGGTGCGTGAAGTACGGATCCTGGTCCTTCTCACGTCCGTCGGCCTCGTACCACAGGGTTCGCGTGTCGTGATCGATGCGGTTGACGCGCGTGATCGGGCCGAGGCCGCTGGTGATCTGGTTCTTGACCTTGCCGCTGTCCAGATCGTAGAGGTACATGTTGGCGGTGCCATCGCGCTGCGAGTACCACACGACTTCCTTCGAGTCCCACAGGATCTGCCACTGCACGCGCGTCTGCACGTGCGTCTTTTCGGTCTCGGTGAACAGCGTGCGGACCTCGCCGGACGTGGCATCGACGAGCTTGGCAGTGGAATTCTTGTGGAAGCGATCGGTCGAGACGTAGCCGAGCCGCGAACCGTCCGGACTCCACAGGTATTCGCCCATGTCGATGTTGTCTTCCGACATCGCGCGGTGGAAGTCGGGGCCGTCCAGGAGCCGCGTCACCTTGCCGGTGCCGACGTCGATGACGACACGGCTGATCATCGCCACGTCGGGGTCGCCGGGCAGTGGATACTTCCACGCGCGCAGCACCGGGTGGCCGCCGTTGACCGGGGTTTCGACCAGGTACATGTCGCCGACCTTGCGCTCGTCCTGCTGCTGCGTGGCGATGCGCTTGCCGTCGGGCGACCACGAGAGCGACGGCGCCGCGGTCGTCGCCCAGCCGGCGTTGCTGGTCGCGTAGCCGAAGTCCTTCGCCCCGTCGGTGGTCAACTGGCGTTCCTGTCCGGTGGCGACATCCTTAACCCACAGGTTCCAGTCGCAGATGAAGATCGCCTTGCTGCCGTCGGGCGACAGCGAGGGGGGCGGCGCGCCGGTGAGGCCAGTGACGTTAGGGCCGCACGTGCGTGACAGTGTCACGCCGCCTCGGCCGCCGCGGCCGCCCCGCCCCTCGCCGCCAGCACCGCGGCCGCCGCGCCCGAAGGCCGGCGCCGGGCCCTGGCCGCCCGGCGGCGGCGTTTGGACGACTTCGCGGCTTTTCTTCACCGGGTCGATGACGACGTTTTCGCTGCCCGTCGGGGTGGTGCGCGCGTACCAGAAACGGCCATCCGGCAGCCACGTCGCACTGACCGTGTCGCCGAAGACCAGCCCCGTCAGGCTGGGCGCGAGCATCTTGACGGCACGATCGTAATCGGCGGTCGTCAGCGCGCGGCGGTTTTGCGCGCCGACCATACCCGTCGCGAGCGCGACGAGGCCAAGAACGAGGACGAGCGAACGTTTCATGCAGGTGTCCTATCGAAGAAGAAAAGGAATTGAGGATTTCGTCCCACATCGTATTGCAAATGACAGTCACCGGGCGGATCGGCGCTCGGTGACCGCCGCGAGCCGCCCGTAGCGGCCGCTACCGTGCCGCCGTGATTCCCGCTTGCTCACCGAAAGGGGCCGAGCAGATTGCCGCGTGTCCAGTCGACGGCAATCTCCCGCTCGATCACGGCGTCCGCGGGCAGGCGATCGCGCAAATTGGCGCTGACCGCCACGCGCCCCAGCTCCAGGGTGTTCCGGATCCAGCCGTAGGTGACCTCGGCCGGATCGATCCTGCCGGCCGTCCCGGCGACCCATTCGACGCACTCGCGGTCCTCCGCGAAATGGGTCGGCACGCGAATCTTCGAGGGAATCCCCGAGCTGAGCGCGTTGACCCGGGTCGGCGTCCAATCGATGGCCTGGACGAGCCGATCGGTGGTGACGTCGGCCATGCCGATCCCGAGCGCATTGCCCCAACTGTCGGGATGCAGATCGCGGGCGAAGATGCGCGTCACCGCCGGCAGGTCCGGATAGGCGTTGTACTCGCACGCCGGACCGCGGTTGACGACCTTGGCGTCCATGCCGGTGCCGCTGATGTTCTTGCCGATCTGGTCCACGATCAGCACGTCGAGGTCGCATGGCAGGGTCGGCATCCAGGACTTCGCGAGGGCCAGGTGCTGCTCGTCGCGCTGCTCGAGGTACTCGGCCGGGACGGCGTCGATCGTCGCCGTGTTGTGGTGCGCGTCCTCGACGATCGCGAGGCCGCCGATGATTTTCCCCGATTGCAGCACACGGCGTCCGACGGTGCGGATCACATGCTCGAGGCCGAGGCGCTGCGAGTGGGCGTGATACTTCTGCGCGCCGGCGAACTTGCCGATGCCGATCGACGCCATCTTCATCAGGCCGCTTTCGACGCCGCCGCTGAACGTCGTGTGCCATTTCACGCGCGCCACGATCATCACGGCATCGGCTCCGTGAGCGGCGGCATCCATGAACACTTCGATGCCTTCGCCGGTGCGCCCGAGCGACACCACGTCGGCGCGGCTGACGATCGGACACCCGGCCGACGCTTCCGTGACACCGAGATGGGCGAGCACATCCGCCTGCCCTTCGGCCGTCGCGGCACCGTGGCTGCCCATCGCGGGGAACACGAACGGCTGCATGCCGCGATCGCGCCAGTAGGCGACGACGGCGCCGACAATCGTCGCGATATTGGCCACGCCGCGGCTGCCGACGCCGATCGCGATCCGCGCGCCCGGGCCGACGCGCCGGGCCGGATCGTCGCGCTCGAGCGCTTGCCGCGTCGCAGCCGCGACATCGCCGATGCGCATGTCCGGAAAGCGACGCCGGATCAGAAGGAAGCGATCGGGGAGCATGGTCAATACAGCTTCTGCAACTCGATGCCGGTGTAGTACTTCTTCAGGATTTCCTGGTAGCCGGCGCCGTCGAGGGCCATGCCGTAAGCGCCCACCTGGCACATCCCCACGCCGTGTCCCCAGCCGCGTCCGTAGAACGTCATGCCGAGCAGCGCGCCGCGCGCGTTGCGTTCGATGTCGAACGAGAAGAGGCTGTCGCGGAGCCCCAGCAGCGTGCGGATCCGCAGCGCCGGCAGCGTCCGCCGTCCCCGCGCGCCGACGACCTCGGTGCTGACGGCGCGGTCCGACGCGCCGCGCTCGGTCACCCGCACGTCGGTCAGGTCGCCGATGGCCAGCGTCCGGAACGCCGCGTTGAGCTCGGCGGCGGTCTTCCGCACCTGCCACATCGCCAGACGGGAATAGCGATCCTCGGCGGGGTTGGCGAAGTTGATGCGAAACACCAGCATGGCGATCGTGCCCTCCTCGGCGCGGAGATCGACGAGTTCGCCGCCGATCCATGCGCCCCCGGCGAGCGGCAGCCGATCGTCGCCGACGCGCTGATAAATGAGGGCGTCAGCCTGCAGCGTGAACTCTTTCGGCTGTCCGTTGACGAGCAGGCGCATCTTCGTCCCGTCCCATGCGACGAGCACCCCTTGCTGCCATTCGAACGCGTTCTTGCGGTCGATCAAGCGGAACAGCAGCTCCTCGGTAGGCGCCGTCCCGCTGGCCGGCAGGATCCCCTGGTCCTCGAGAAACGTCAGGTCGGAAGCGGTGATCACCGACGGATAGAACGTCTGCCGGATGAAGGTGGCCAGGGCGGCCGGACTGGCCGGGGTCGGCGGCTCGCCGCGGTCGGGCAGGCCCATGAAGCGGGCGGCTTCGGCAAAGGTCGTTACGTGTGCCGCGGCGAGCACGCCCCGCTTCCAGTCGGGAATCGACCGTGAGGTGGCAAACGGCAGCGGCCTTGGATGCTGATACTCGCAGTTCACCGACACGAGGTAGGGGACCTTCTCGTGAAAGATGTTCTCGGCGTCTTCGGTCCGTCCGCCGCAGGTGGAACTGTACAAGGCGTTGATCGGCTTGCCGCCGTAGGTCGCGACGATACCACGCGTCTCCGACACCGCCTGCGCGGCCAGCGGATCTTCGGTGCGCGCGCCGAGATAGACCTGGCAGGCGTCGGAGGCGCAGACGTCGTAGCCTTCGTCCTTGGACTGCCCCAGATTGCGCGAGATGTAGGTCCGTGCCGCCACCGCCTGCGCCTTCAGCGCCTCGAGCTGCCCGAAGGTCACCGGGCTGAGCTCGTTGGGGACGACGCCGGCGAGATAGGTCTCGAGCGGCAGCTCGTTGACGACGGTCAGGGTACGGCGGCTGTTGGCGAAGACCTCGAGGACGCCGCGGTAGGCGCGGTCGCCGATCTCGAGGAGCGCATCCGTGGGGGCGATGCGGAGGTGGGACCCTGGCGCCAGCACCAATACGGTGTCGTCGTCGAGCGTCACCGTGAGGCGGTATTGCAGGTCAGACTTGCGGAGCGCGCTGCCGGCGGATGCCGCGTCGATCGCCAGGACGTTCGCGAAGGCTGCCGTCCGGCTGGTGTGTTGCTCGAGGGTGAACGGCGTCGCCGAGCGCACCGTCACCGTGGCCGCGTTCTGATCGAGGCCGATGCGAACGGTGGGCTCCGCCGCCGGCTGCGCTGCCGCCGCCAGCAGGAGGACGGCCGCAAGAAGACGTCCCCGCATGCGCCCCGTCAGGCGATCGTCGTGCCGCAGTCGTCGCAGAACGTCGGCGCCTCTTGGTATCCCTGGCCGGTCGAGAGGTCTTCGTCGTTCCCGATGAACTGGATCATGGACATGAGAGTGGTCGTCCCCTGGATTCGCCCTTCTGGCGAGGCGTCACATTGTACCCACTCCCGGACGGGGACGGCCTCCGGCCTGCCGGGGGATCTCTGGAATACCGGGCGCCGGGCGATCGCACGGCCGGACGGGTGTTCCGCCAACATGTTGACCCATCGATAGTAAGAACGGCGGCCGGGCGGCAGCGCCGGTCGGAACGGCGGGTGCTTTCGCGTGTCGGCATGGTGAGGCTCAACGTCATGCTGCGCGCCGCATCACCGCGCGACGCGTCGGAGCTTCTCGAGACGCTCAGATTTCTGATGGCGAGCACGCGCCTCGAGTCGGGCTGTCTCGACTGCGAAGCCTGGACCGAACGCGAGGCGACGGTGCGGTACAGCGAGAGCTGGGGCACGGAGGCGGACGCCCGGCGTCGCGTCCGGTCGACCGGCTTTACCTCCCTCCTCGGCGTGATGGAATGCGCGTCAGCCCCCCCAATGGTCCGGTTTGATTTCGTGGCACAGAGTCGCGGCCTCGATTACGTCGAGGAGATCCGCGGCGCGATCGGAGAACGGCAATGAAACGCGGCAAATACGAGAAGTCGCTCGAAAAGCTGCAAGTCGAGCTCAGCCTCCTGCAGCGATGGATCAAGGAAAAAGGACTCCGCGTCATCATCATCTTCGAGGGGCGCGACGGCGCAGGCAAGGGGGGCACGATCCGCGCGCTGACCGAGCGCGTCAGCCCGCGCGTCTTCCGCGTAGTCGCGCTGCCGGCGCCGTCCGACCGCGAGAAGTCGCAGATGTACATGCAGCGCTACATGGCGCACTTCCCGGCCAAAGGGGAAGTCGTCATCTTCGATCGCAGTTGGTACAACCGCGCCGGCGTCGAGTACGTGATGGGGTTCTGCACCCCCGAGCAGCACAAGCGCTTTCTCGAGGTCTGCCCCGAGGTCGAGAACTACATCATCGCGGGCGGCATCATCCTGCTGAAGATCTGGCTGGAGGTCAGCCCCGACGAACAACGGCGCCGTTTCGAAGCGCGGATCACCGACCCGGTCCGGCAGTGGAAGCTGAGCCCGATGGACCTGCCGTCGCTCGAGCGCTGGTACGACTATTCGCGCGCGCGCGACGTGATGCTGAAGAAAACCGACACCAAGATCGCGCCCTGGTACCTCGTGCGTTCGGACGACAAGAAAGCGGCGCGCCTGAACATCATCGCGCACATCCTGCGGATGATTCCGCACAAGAAGCTGGCGACGAAAGCGGTCCGGCTCCCCTCCCGTTCGAAAAAGGGGGCCTACAACGACAGCAAAACGATCGGGCGCCGGCGCTTCGTGAAGGAGCGGTACTAGGGTGCCGTCGATGCGGCAGGCCGTGGCGGCGCTCAGCATCGTGCTGACGCTCGCCAACGCACGTGGTCCGGCGGCGGCGGCGGCGCCGACCGCCGCCGAGCTCGACACGCTGCTCGCCCCGATCGCGCTCTACCCCGATCAGCTGCTCGGCGAGATGCTCGTGTCCGCGGAAAAGCCGACGATGGTCGGCGCGCTCGCCGAGTGGCTGCGGAGCCAGACGCTGCGCGGCAGCGAGCTGCAGGACGCGGTCGTCAAGGCGGGCTTCGACTACAGCTTCGCCACGCTCGTGCTGTTCCCCGACGTCCTCGAGTGGATGGCGGGCCGTCCGGACTGGACGAAGAAGGTGGGCGAGGCCTTCACGGCCGACCGATCGTCGGTGTTCGATAGCGTCCAGCGACTGCGGGCGAAGGCCAAGGGGGCCGGCACGTTGAAGGACACGCCGCAGCAACAGGTCGAGTCCAAGACGACGAGCGCGGGCCAGGAGGTGATCGTCATCGAGCCGGCCAACCCGCAGATCGTCTACGTCCCGCAATACAACCCGCAGGTGGTCTACACCCAGCCGAGCACCACGATCGTCGTCCAGGAGCATCATGACGACGCAGCGGCCGCGGCGGCGGGGGCGATGATCGGCTTCACGGCCGGCGTGGCGATCGGGGCTGCCTTCGACAACAACTATTACTACGGGCCGCACGGCTGGGGCGGCGGTTACATGTACAACGACGGGTGGGACGACTGGAACGACGCGCGCGACGACGCGCGCGACGACTGGCAGGACCACCGCGAGGACATGTACGAGAACCGCAGCGATCGTGCCGAAGACGCCCGCGAGAATCGCAGCGATCGCGCCGAGAACGCCGGCGATCAGCGGAGCGAGCGGACGCAGGGGACCCAGCAGCAGCGAACCGATCGCCAGGCCGGCAGCGAGCAGCGCGCGACGCGCCAGGAGAGCCGAAGCGGCGCCGCGGCGTCCCCGTCGGCCGCGTCGACCTCCTCGGAGTCGCGCGGCTTCAGCCAAGATGGCAGCACCGTCGATCGGAGCGGCACCCGCTCCGACGCCTTCTCCGGCTATTCCAGCGGCAAGTCGGAACGCGCCGCGAGCCAGCGAGGCGAGCGAAGCCGCAGCAGCTCGCGCAGCAGCGGATCGAGGCGCCGATGACCCATTCCTTTCGCCCGGCCATGGTCGGCGGCACGATCGTCCCGGTGCTCGTGCTGGCCCTGAGCGCGGCCGCCTGCCACCGGACGCCGGCGCACCGCAGCTTCTCCACGCCCGAAGACGGCGTGCGCACGCTCGTCGCCGCCGTCAAGGCCGGCAATCTCAACGAGCTGGTCGCGATTTTCGGCCCAGACGGACAGGCGCTGCTGGACACGTCGGATCCGGCGAACGCCCAGCACAACCGCGACGTCTTCACGGCCGCCGTCGGCGAGCGCTGGCATCTCGAGCCCGGCGCCGGCAACACGCGCGTGCTGGTCGTCGGCAACGAAAACTGGCCCTTCCCGGTCCCGCTCGTCCAGGACGCGGCCGGCTGGCGCTTCGACACCGCCGCCGGAAAAGAGGAGATCCTGTCGCGCCGCATCGGCCGCAACGAGCTGGCGGCGATTTTCGTCTCCCGCGCCTACGTGAAGGCGCAGCAGCTGTACGCGTCACGTCCGCACGACGGCCAGCCGGCCGGCCGCTACGCCACGCGGTTCAAGAGCGATCCGGGCACCCAGAACGGGCTGTACTGGCCGGTCGGCCTGGGGGAGAAGCGCAGTCCGCTTGGCGATCTCGTGGCGCAGGCCGCGGCCGACGGACGGCCGGTCGGCCAGGGAAAGGCCCCGACACCGTTTCACGGCTACTATTTCCGAATCCTGTCCGCGAACGGCGGCTTCGGCCTCCTCGCATGGCCGGCGCAGTACGACGCCACCGGCGTCATGACATTCGTCGTCAATCAGGACGGTGCGGTTCGCGAGAAGGATCTCGGGGCCGATACCGAGCGCCTCGCAGGAAGCATGACGGCCTACGGCCCGGACGACTCCTGGAAGCCGGCGATCGGATCGGGCGGCGCGTGACGACCTGGGGCAGGCGCGGCGAGATGGTCGGGATCGGCTGCGCGAGGCCAGCGGCCTCGTCAACAAAGGCACGCGCGGCGGCCATTGCCCTCGCGCAGGAGACGCAATCGTGAAAAAACTGATGCTCCCGCTCCTCTGCCTCGCGCTCGCCGCGGGGCTCGAGGCGGCCAAGCTCAAAGTGCAGGCCGAACCCGATCCAGCGTTTGATTTCGCCACCGTGCGCACCTGGGCATGGGACGCCGACGCCGGCGACGTGATGATGGCGCGCACGCCGCACGACGACCCCGCCGCGCTGAAGGCGTTCATCGACCCGCGCATCCGCCAGTACGTCGAGGCGGAGATGACCAAGAAGGGCAAGACGCTCGCCACGAGCGGCACGCCCGACGTCCAGCTGCACTACTACGTGCTCGTGACGGTCCAGTCCAACGGCCAGTACATGGGCCAGTTCCTGCCCTCGGTGCCCTACTGGGGCCTGCCGCCGTTCGACGCCGGCACCAGCGCCCTCGAAGTGGTCTCGAAGGGATCGCTGGTGCTCGACGCCCTGCTGCCCGGCGCGAAGGACAAGCGGCTGGTCGTCTGGCGCGGCATCGCGCAGAGCACCGTCGAGGACGTCGACAAGGTCCAGACCCGCGAAGACCGGCTCAAGAAAGCGGCGGTCGAGCTGATCAAACGCTTTCCCTTGAAGAAGAAGAACAAGTAAGGACGCCGTGCTCAAAACAACCGCCGCTCTGTTCTTCGCGCTGGCCTTCGCGAGCGCCGACCTCGAACTCCTCTCCACCTGGCGCGCCCCCGGGAGCGAGCCTCTGAACTTCGGCGGCCGCAAGGTGGCCGCCGTCGTCGTGCTCGACGACAACAACATCCGCGTCTCGGCCGAGGAAGCGCTCGCCCGTGAAATCAGCGCCCGCGGTCCGATCGGCGTGCCGGCCTACCGGATCCTGCCGAAGGAACTGCTCACCGACAAAGACAAGGCCAGCCAGTGGTTCACGCGGGCCGGCATCCAGGGACTGGTCATCATGAGGCTGGTGCACACCGACACCACCAAGGTCTACTCCTCGGCGGTGTGGGTAAGCGGCTACTACAACTACGCATGGGACTACTGGGGCAACGCGTGGGGCGCGGTGTACCCGATCGGCAAGGCCCGCGAGGAGCGGAGCTTCACGTTCGAGACACTTCTCTACGACCTGTCGAAGGGCACGCCGATCTGGGCGGGCGTCACGCGCGCCACAGATCCGAAGGACGTCCAGACCTATATGAAGGAACTGGCGATCGAGATCGGCAAGCAGCTCGAGAAGGAAGGGCTCGCGCGCAAGCGGCCGCGTTAGCGCCCGTACGGCGGCACGAGGCGGCGAGGCGCCGGCGACGATACAGGCGAGTCCGACGGGCGATGCCCCTCGGGCCAGATCAGTGCGGGCCGCCTGTGCTGCTCACCGCGTGCTTCTTCCGCTGTTGTTCCGTAGCGACGAGCTTGTAGGCCACGTAGTACTTGTAGATGTTGCTGACGTAGGTCACCGTCTCGCGCCCGATACGTTCGGACGCGATCCGTTCGACATTGCCGAACCAGATATTGGGATTCAACCCGCGTTTCTTCGCTTCCACGCGCAGCTGCCGCACGCGGCCGGGCCCGGCGTTGTAGGCCGCGAAGGTGAACAGCCCCTTGTTCAGATCGTCCATCGGTTCTTTCTCGAAGAACGTGCTTCGGATCGAACGCATGTACTTCACGCCGGCGTGGATGTTCGGATCGATCTGGTGCACGTCCCCGACCTTCTGCTCCTTGCCGGTCTCCGGCATCAGCTGCATGACGCCGATCGCGCCGACAGGGCTCTTGGCGTTCTGGTCCAGCCGCGATTCCTGATAGCCCTGCGCCGCCATCATCAGGAAATCGAATTTGTATTTGTCGCCGTAGCGCCGGAATATCTCGATCAGCGACAGGAATTTCTTGCGCTCTGCTTCCGACGTCGCGCCCTTCACGTACTTGGTGCTCTGCAGATAGCGCTTGTTCAGAATTGCGCCTATGGCGGAATCGAGCCCCTGCTTGGCGATGAAGCCATTGAGGTCGGCCGCCAGTTGCGGACTGTTCTTGCGGATCGCGACCGCGAGCATGCCGCCGGTATGGAGGGCGACGTCGTCGTGGACGGTGATGTCGGTGAAGACCTGCTTCCAGAAGCGCGCCAGGTAGTTGTCGACGACGATGGCCGGCAGCAGCCCGGCGTTCACCATTTCGAGCAGGTCGTCGTCGTCGAGGCTTTCCGATGCGACCTTGATGTCGACGGGCTTCTTCCCTTCCGCCGCAAACCGCTTGTTGAGAGCGACGAGGGTCTCGTAGTAGCTCGAGCTCTTGCGGACGAACACGTCCTTGCCCGACAGGTCGTCGACAGATGCGATCGGCGGCGCGTCCGGTCCGGTCACGACGATCTCGCTCACGTCGCGGCGCGTCGGCGCGCTGAAGTCGACGAGCTGCTGACGTGACGGCGTGACGGTCAACTGGGCGACGACCATGTCGACCTTGCCGTCCCGAAGAGCCTTGAGCAGGATGTCACGCGGCATCGGCAGCATGACGACGTGCACCTTGAGGTTGCCGGTCTTGAGACGCTTGTTCAACTGGTCTTCATACAGGTTCGCGTACTCGTAGGCCAGACCCCGCTGCGCCCCGTTGTCGATGAAGTAGAACGTGCGGTTGAACGTCACCCCGATCCGAATCAGCCGGCGCTTGAGCATGGCGTCGAAGTCGCCGGTGAACGGCTTGTCCGTGACCGCCCGAACCGATTCGGGCAGGACGGCTTCGTATTCGGGCGCGGAGTCCTCGGCGGGCGCCGTTTTCGACGTCTCTGTCGCTGCTGCCGACGGCGCGGCGGCGTCGGGCGCGGACGCGGGTGAGGGTGAGGGTGCGGGCACGGCCGCAGGCGCCGGGGCGGATGTCGTCGCCGTTTGCTGGGGGGTGGACTTCGAACAGGCGCTCACCGCGACAAGCAGCGCCAGAACCGTAATTTTCCGCGTCATCCGGACACCTTAGTCATCCCCTGTCGCTCGCGTCCACTAGTGGATCTGACAGGTGGAGTCGGGTGCGCCGTCCGGTATCTCGGGCGACCTCCGGCATTTCGTGCCCGGCCCGGACCGATTCCGCACCTGCATTGGGCCAGCGGGCCCCAGGCTCAGGCATGTAATTCGCAGCCCGTCCCGGCAGCACTCCCGTGATGCGCTGCGTAAGTCGCCGGCTGCTGGCCGGCGCGATCCTCCTCTGGACGCTCGCGTTGCCGGTGACGGCGCAGACGCTGCCCGGCGCCGCGCCCGCTCCCGCGCCAGACGCGGCGGCGCCGGTCGATCCGCTCGGACGAACGACCCCGCGCGGCACCGTCCTCGGCTTCCTCGCCTCGGCCCGCAAGGGAGACGAGGCGCTCGCCCGCCAGTACCTGGACACGCGCCTGCCCGACGCGGCCGCCGAAACGCTCGCGCACCAGTTGTTCGCGGTACTGGACGCGCGGCTGCCGCCGCGGCTGACCCTGCTCAACGACACGCCGGTTGGCTCGCGCGCCAATCCGCTGGCTCCGGAGGAGGAGGTCGTCGGCAGCGTCAGTGGACCCGAGGGGCCGCTCGACATCGTGCTCGAGCGCGTCACCCGGGCCAAGGCCGCACCGCTCTGGCTGTTCTCGGCGGCGACGCTCGACGCGATCCCGCAGGTGTACGACGACGTTCGCCAGCAGCGGGCCCGGATGGTCGTGCCACGCTTCCTCTTCAAGTGGCGCATCGCCAGCGTGCGGGTGTTCGAGTGGCTCGTCGTCCTGATCGCGCTCACCGGACTCTATCTCACGACGGTCGTACTGAATGTCGCCCTGAGCCGCATCGTGCCGCCGATTGGGCGGCGGCTGTTCCGGATGCCGGCGATCAGCGATCACGACGTACTGCCGATGCCGGCGCGCATCCTCATCATCACGATCCTCAGCCGGTGGGCCTTCGAGAACCTGCCGGTGTCGCTGCTCGTCCGGCAGCATCTCGCCAACCTCGCCTCGTTGCTGCTGATCGTCTCGATCGGGTGGTTGCTGATCCTGGTGAACGGCGGCATCGAGCGGCGGCTGATCGCCCGCATTCCGCGCGCCACGATGGGCGCGGCGGTCTCGCTGCTGCGGGTGGGACGGCGGGTCGCCGACGTGCTCGTGGTCTTTCTCGCCGTGATCGTCACGCTGCGCCGCTACGGCGTCAATCCGGCGCCCGTGCTCGCCGGCCTCGGCGTCGGCGGCCTGGCGATCGCGCTGGCGGCGCAGAAGACGCTCGAAAATGTGATCGCGGGTGCCTCGCTCATCTTCGATCAGGCGCTGCGGGTTGGCGACTACGTCAGGGTGGGGAGCTCCGAGGGGGCGGTCGAACACATCGGGCTGCGTTCGACGCGCATCCGGACGCCTGATCGCAGCGTCGTCAGCATCCCGAACGGACAGATCGCCAACATGAGCCTCGAGGTGCTCTCGGAGCGCGATCGCTTCTGGTTCCATCCGACGATCGGGCTGCGCTACGAGACGACGCCGGAGCAGCTCCGCGCCGTGCTCGAGGGGGTGCGCCGGCTGCTCGCCGTCGAGGCGTTCGTCGACGGCACCTCGATCCGGGTCCGTTTCCTGCGGATGGGGGCGTTCTCACTGGACGTCGAGGTGTTCGCCTACCTGTATGCGAGGGACTGGGCGCACTTCCTCGAGCTTCAGGAGGGCCTGCTGTTCCGTGTCATGGACGTCGTCAGCACCGCCGGGACGGCGGTCGCGTTCCCCTCCCAGACGATGTACGTGGTCGGAAACCCCAATGCCGAAAGCGCATAGCGGCGCGGCGCCGCCATCCATAGTTTCATGCTGACCCGCTTTTGCTCTGAGCCTGGAGAACAGCCGTGAAAACGCTCGCGATCGTGCTCGTGGCCGTCGCCCTTGCTGCCTGCGACAAGGCGCCGCCCCCGGCGCCGCCCCCTCCCCCTGAAGTAACGGTGGGGCGCGTCGTACAGCAGGACGTCCCGATTTATCAGGAACTGGTCGGCCAGACGACCGGCACGCAGGACGTCGAGATCCGGGCGCGCGTCGAAGGTTACCTGCAGCGTGTCGCCTTCCGTGAAGGGACGATCGTCAACAAGGGTGACCTGCTCTACGTGATCGACCCGGCGCCGTTCGAGGCGACGATCGCCGGAGCCAAGGCGGATCTGGCGACCGCGCAGGCGCGGCTGGACAAGACGAACAACGACGTCACGCGCTATACGCCGCTCGCCAAGATCCAGGCGGTCAGCCAGCAGGAGCTCGACAACGCCGTCGCCGCCCAGGCGGCAGCCACCGCCATGGTCGACGCCGGGAAGGCTTCCCTGCAAAAGGCGACGCTCGACTTGAGCTACACGAGAGTATTGGCGCCGGTGGGCGGGCTGATCGGGACGACGAAGGTCAAGGAAGGCGCGCTCGTCGGTCGCGGCGAGAACACGCTGCTGACGACGATCTCGACGATCGATCCGATCAAGTTCCGCGCCGGTGTCGCCGAGGCGGAGTACCTGCGCATCCGGCAGCAGCTGGAGAAAACGGCCGGCTCGTCCAACCTGAAGGAGGTGCCGGTGGAGCTGATGCTCGCCGACGGCACCACCTATAGCGAGACGGGCCACCCGGAATTCGCCGAGCGGAACGTCGATGCGGCGACCGGCACCCTGATGATCCAATTCACGTTCCCCAATCCCAGCGGGCTGCTGCGCACCGGCCAGTACGGCCGCGCCCGCTTCGTGCTCGAGAAGCGGACCGCCGCGATGCTGGTGCCGCAACGTGCCGTTCAGGAGGTGCAGGGACAGTACAGCGTCGCGACCGTCTCCGGCGACGACGCCGTCACCTTCCACAACGTCAAGGTCGGTCCCAAGACCGCGTCGTCGTGGGTGATCGAAGAAGGGGTCAAGCCCGGCGACCGCGTCATCGTCGAAGGACTGCAGCGGGTGAAGGACGGCAGCAAGGTGACGCCGCGTGAAGAGCCGAAGCCGGCGTCGGCGGCCGGGACCAAGTAACCATGGCCAAATTCTTCATCAATCGTCCGATCGTCGCCATGGTGCTGTCGATCATCATGGTGCTGCTCGGCGTGGTGGCGATGAAAAGCCTGCCGATCGCGCAGTATCCCGAGATCGTGCCGCCGATGGTGCAGGTGACGACGACGTTCGTCGGCGCCAGCGCGACCGACGTCGAGGCGGCGGTGGCAACGCCGCTCGAGCAGCAGATCAACGGCGTCGAGCAGATGATCTACATGAAGTCGACCAACGCCAACGACGGCACGTTGACGTTGAAGGTCTCGTTCGAGGTCGGCAGCAACCTCGACATGGACAACGTGCTGACGCAGAACCGGGTCAGCCAGGCGCAGCCGCAGATGCCGGCGTCGGTGAAGAACTACGGCGTCTCGGTCAAGAAGGCGCTGGCGTTTCCGCTGCTGGTCATCTCGATCAAATCGCCGAAGGGCACCTACGACAACCAGTTCCTCGCCAACTACACGACGATCAACATCAACGACACGCTGGCGCGCATCCAGGGCGTCGGCCAGATCAACCTGTTCGGCGGCAGCGACTACGCCATGCGCGTGTGGCTGCGTCCCGATCGCATCGCGCGCCTCGGCATCACCGTCCCCGACATCGTCAACGCGATCTCCGCGCAGAACCAGCTGAGCCCGGCCGGGCAGATCGGCGGTCCACCGGCGCGGC
Source organism: Vicinamibacterales bacterium (assembly GCA_036496585.1). NCBI lineage: Bacteria > Pseudomonadati > Acidobacteriota > Vicinamibacteria > Vicinamibacterales > Vicinamibacterales bacterium. The sequence goes on along the minus strand of DASXLB010000020.1, from coordinate 82,923 downwards.
CAGGCACCGAGTTCACCTACACGGTTCGCACCCAGGGGCGCCTGCTCAACGAGGCAGAATTCGGCGAGATCATCATCCGCAGCAACCCCGACGGCTCGCAGGTGAAGCTGAAGGACGTCGCGCGTCTCGAGCTCGGCACGATGCTCTACAACGCCGTCGGCCGGCACGACAGCAAGCCCGCCGCCGTCATCGCGATCTTCCAGATTCCCGGCACCAACGCGATGCAGGTCGCCGACGGCATCAAGAAGGCAATGGAGCAGCTCAAGGAGCGCTTCCCGCGCGACATGGAATACGTGGTCTCGCTCGACACCACGCTGCCGGTGTCGGAGGGCATCAACGAGATCGTCCATACGCTCCTCGAAGCGGTCGTGCTCGTCATCATCGTCGTGTTCATCTTCCTGCAGAACTGGCGCGCCACGCTGATTCCGCTCCTCACCGTGCCGGTGTCGCTGGTCGGCGCGTTCATGTTCTTCCCGCTGCTGGGCTTCTCGATCAACGTCCTGTCGCTGCTCGGCCTCGTCCTCGCGATCGGCATCGTCGTCGACGACGCGATTGTCGTGGTCGAGGCGGTGATGCACCACATCGAGCACGGCCTGGCGCCCAAGGAGGCGGCCTACAAGGCGATGGAGGAAGTGACCGGACCGGTCATCGCCATCGCGCTCATCCTGGCGGCGGTGTTCGTGCCGGTCGGCTTCATGGGCGGGATCACCGGCAAGCTCTACCAGCAGTTCGCGATCACGATCGCGATTTCGGTGCTGCTGTCGGCGCTCAACGCGCTGACGTTGAGCCCGGCGCTGTCGGCGCTGCTGCTCAAGCCAGCCGGCGGCAAGTCGCTGCTGACGCCGTTCTACAACGGCTTCAACAAGGTGTTCGGGGCCAGCACCAACGGCTACATGGTCGTCGCCACCTACTTCGTGCGCAAGATGGGCCGCGGCATGGTGTTCGTGCTGCTAACCGTCGGCCTGACAGTCGTACTGGCGCGGCACATCCCCGGCGGGTTCGTGCCCGAGGAAGATCAGGGCTACCTCCTGGTCAACGCACTCCTGCCCGACGCGGCGTCGCTCGAGCGGACCGATGCGGTGATGCGGCAGGCGGAAGCCGTTCTCGAAAAGAACGAGGCGATCCAGGGGTTCAACACCATCACCGGCTATAGCCTGCTGACCGGCGCCTACTCGTCCAACATGGGTTTCTTTTTCGTGCAGTTGAAGCCGTGGCACGATCGCCACGAGGAAAAGGACCACTCCAATGGAGTCGTCGCGGCGCTGAATCGTGCGTTCGCCGAGCAGATTCCCGGCGCCCAGGTCGTGGCGTTCGGACCGCCGTCGATTCCGGGCCTAGGCACCGGCGCCGGCTTCACGATGGAACTGCAGGATCGCAGCGGCGGCTCACCCGACTATCTGTCGGAGCAGACGCAGCGGTTCATGGAGGCGGCGCGCAAGCACCCGGAGATCGGCCGCGTTTCGACGTTGTATCGCTCCAGCGTGCCGCAGATCTACGCCGACATCGACCGATCGAAAGTCGCCAAGCTGGGACTGTCGCTGAGCGACGTCAACACGACGCTCGGCGCGCTGCTCGGCAGCGCCTACATCAACGACTTCAACCGGTTCGGCCGCGTCTACAAGGTCTACGCGCAGGCCGAGCCGGAATTCCGCGTCGACCCCTCGCAGTTCCGGCTGTTCTCGGTGCGCAGCAACACCGGCGCCATGGTGCCGCTCGACACGCTGGTCACGACCAAGCCGATCGCCGGCCCCGAGTTCACCAACCGGTTCAACCTCTATCGCACCGCGGAACTGACCGGCGTGCCGGCCGAAGGATTCTCGTCGACGCAGGCGCTCGACGCGCTCGAGCAGACGGCGAAGGAAACGCTGCCGCCCGACATGAGCTACGACTGGGCCGACATGTCGTTCCAGGAACGGCGCGCCCCCGGCGTTGCCCTGACCTTCGCGCTCGCCGTGCTGCTGGTGTTCCTGATCCTCGCCGCCCAGTACGAGAGCTGGGGCCTGCCCTTCAGCGTCCTGCTCGGCACGCCGTTCGGCGCGCTCGGCGCCTTCTTCGGCCTGTGGGCGGCACGGCATTTCTCGACCAGCTACGTCAATAACGTGTTCGCGCAGATCGGCCTGATCATGCTGATTGGTCTCGCCGCCAAGAACGCGATCCTGATCGTCGAGTTCGCCAAGATGGAACACGAGAAGGGAGAGCCGCTGGCGCAGGCGGCGCTGACGGCGGCGCGGCTGCGTTTCCGGCCGATCCTGATGACCGCCTTCGCGTTCATCCTCGGCGTCGTGCCGCTGCTGACCGCGTCGGGCGCCGGCGCCGAAGCGCGCAAGGTCATGGGCATGGCCGTCTTTGCCGGAATGTTGATTGCGACGATCCTCGGTGTGCTGCTGGTGCCGATGCTGTTCGTCGCGGTGGAACGCATGGTCGGCAGTTCTGCCCCGCATCCCGCCAAGGCCGGGCCGCCCGCACCGGCGGTGGCCGGGCAGAGCGGCGGGGGGGCACATTGAGGGCTGCCGCGTGTCTCTCACTGGCGCTGCTGCTGGCCGGCTGCACGGTCGGTCCCGACTACAAGCGCCCGGTCATGGTGTCGCCGGCGCAGTACCGCTTCGACGGAGCCGCGCAGGCGGCGTCGCTCGCCGACGCGCCGTGGATGTCGGTGTTCTCCGACACCGTGCTCCAGGATCTGATCCACGAGGCGCTGACCAATAACCTCGACCTGCGTGTGGCGGCGGCCCGCGTCGAGGAGGCGCGGGCCCGCGCCGGCATCGCGCGCTCGTTCCGCTTCCCCACCGTCGACGCCGGCTTCGGGTTCGCGGCCAGCCAGGGCTCCCGCAACGCGCAGCCGCCGCAGGCCAACGAAGGAGAGGACCGCACCTTCAACAACTGGAACGTCGGGGTGCAGACCGCCTGGGACGCCGATCTGTTCGGCCGGCTGCGGCGACAGAACGAGGCGGCGACGGCGGTGTTCCTCTCGACCGAACAGGGGCGGCGCGCCGTCGTCGTGTCCCTGGTCGGCGACGTGGCGTCGGCGTATTTCCGGCTGCGCGAGCTCGATCTGCAGCTCGAGATCGCCCGGCGCACGCTCGGCATCAACGACGACACCATCGTCTATTTCCGGAACCGCCTGCAGGGCGGCGTCTCCAACCGCCTCGAACTGGATCAGGTGCAGGCCAACCGCTCCGTGACGGCCGCGGCGATTCCCCAGATCGAGCGGGACATCGCGCTGACCGAGAACGCGCTGAGCGTGTTGCTCGGCAAGCCACCGGCGTCGATCGCCCGCGGCCGCACGCTCGCCGAACAGCAGACGCCGCCGACGGTGCCGGCGGGGTTGCCGGCGGCGCTGCTCGAACGCCGGCCCGACGTGGTCGCCGCCGAGGAGCTCCTGGTCGCGGCCAACGCCGACATCGGCGCGGCCAAGGCGCTCTTCTTCCCGTCGATCAGCCTGACCGGCTTCTTCGGCGGACTGAGCGGCGACTTCACCACGCTCCTGAGCGGCGGATCGATCGTCTGGTCGGCGGGATTCAGCCTGCTGCAGCCGGTCTACAACGCCGGCCGCAACAAGCACAATTACGAAGCGGCGCAGGCACAGTATCAGCAGGCGCTGGCGTCGTACCAGAAGGCGGCGCTGACGGCTTACCGCGAGGTGGCCGATGCGCTGATCGAGATCCAGAAGCTGCGCGAAATCCGCGTCCAGCAGGAAGAAGGCATCGCCGCGCTGGCGGATGCCGCCGACCTGTCGCGATCGCGCTATCAGTCCGGGCTGGCGTCCTACATCGAGATCCTGATCGCGGATCAGAACCTGTTCCAGCAGCAGTTGCTGCTGGCCGAGACGCGCGGCGCCGAGCTTCGCGCCGTCGCCGATCTCTACCGAGCCCTGGGCGGCGGCTGGACGCCGTAGATCGCGACCGCCGGTCGCCCCACTTGCGGGGTTGGCGACCGCCCAGAGGTCAGGGACGGATAGCGAGGGCCGAGGCGAGCGGGAACTGCAGGCGGGTTTCGGCGTCGAGCTTGAGGTGCTCTTCGCCGCCGGCCGCGACCGCCGCGCCGGCGACGCCGCCGACCAGGGCGCCAATTGCCGCGCCTTCACCACCGCCGGCGATGCCGCCAATGATGCCGCCAAGACCGGCGCCGCCGCCGACCTTGCGCGCGGTCTTCTTGCCTTCACCCTTGCCCTTGGTTTCGACATAGCCGCTCGACACGTCGTAGACGTTGCCGCCAAAGGTGATCGAGTGCAGCTTCAGGGAGATCTTGTCGCTGCCCTTCATCGACCCTGATTGCGTCACACCCACGGCCTGCACGGTGGCGCTGGCGCCGCGCGGAATCGCGATGGCGCCGCCGATCGACACCGGGTCATCGACCACGGCCTTGAAGGTCTGGCCGGCATAGGAGATGTCGACGTCGATCGCCTGCGTGAGCCTCACGTTGATGCGCGTGCCCTCCGGCACGACGACGCGCGGCGCCGGCGCCGGACGCGAGGCTCGTCCGGCTGCCGCGGGGGCTGGGGCGGCGGCCGGCGGCGGCGCCGGCTTGCGCGCCGAGAATTCGACCGCCAGGGTCTGCTCGATCGGCACCTCGGTGACGCGGCCGTCGTCGAGCAGCACGCGCACCGACTTGCTGTCGGCGCCGATGAACATCCCTTCGACAATCTTTCCGGAGCGCAGCCGGACCCGATCGGCCGACAGCGTCGCACCGGCCGCGAGCAGGAATAGCGCCGTCGTCGAGAGTGCGCGTCGAGTCATCCCCTCTCCTTCATTTCGACGCGATCGGCAGCGCCGCCGCGATCTGCAGGTCGGTGAGCAGGAGGAGCTGGTGCTCGACCTGGAGGAACCGGAGCGCGGCGCGCCCCTTCAGGACGGCGGCGACGCGGTCGTAGTACTTCGACTTGACCGCCTGACGCCGGTCTTCGAGATCGAGCGCCTTGCGGGCCAGCTTGTCGGCCGCGTCGTCGGTCAGCTGATCGGCGTTCTTCGCGTAGTCGGCGATGAGCGCCACGCGCTCGTCGCCGAGCTTGGCCATCTCCGCGTCGTACTCGCGGTAAATCGGCCAGAACGCCTTGTCTTCGGCCTCGGTGAACTCCATCATCTCGGTGATGATCGCCACCTTCTCGGCGCGGAGATCCGATCGCAGCAGCTCGGCGTAGGCGATCAGGTTCAGCGTCTTGTTCTGCGCGGCAGACGCCAATCCGGGCGGCGCGGCCTGCGCCGCCGACACGGCCGGCAGGCAGGTCACCGCCACGAGTACGAACGTGGAAAGATGGCGCGGCATATCAGCCCTTCTGCTTCGGCGGATAGTTCTTGAAGATCTTGTCGACGGCCTTCTTGATGCTCTTGTCACGCTTCTCGGGCTTGGCCTTGGTGTCGACTTCCTTCGTGCCCATGCCGCGCCAGACGATCTGGTTCTTCTTGGCGTCGGCCATGTCGATGACCATCGTGCCGTTCAGGATGTCGCGCACCTGCGTGGTGGTCGTGCCGCCTGCCCAGCCGCCGCCCCATCCCCAGCCGTACGCCCCATAGCCGCCGCCGTAGCCGGAGCTGAAGGTCGAGATGTCCTTCTGCTTGTCGAACGCGACATGGTAGACGACGAAGACGTCGGGATTGCTCGTCGCCTTGGTGAATCCCTTCGCCTTCATGGCGTCGTCGATCGCCGCGACGATGCGATCGTCGATCAGCTGCTGGCCGACCGGCGTGCCCTCTTTCATGGCGTACGTTTTGAACGCCGAGAAGTTCGCGTCCTTGGCGAAGTCGTAGGTCACGTCCTGGGCCATCGCGGCGGTGGCCATGAAGAGCGTCACGGCCAATCCGGCGAAAACTCGTCTCATCTGCATACGGTTCCTTTCGGGCGGGGAAGGGTCAAGAGCGCTGCGATACTGGCGACTCCAGAATCTGATTGGCTGTGCAACGCCCGCGCCGCGCGCCGGGTGGGGAAATTGGGCGGAAACAGGCAGGGATCGCGGCAGCAGGCCACCCGGTATTCCGGAGCGCCTCCGGCTCCACGGAGGGTCCTGATCTATGCTGACACGGCGCCTGATGGGAGATCGGTCAGATCAGGCCGGTTCCGCGGGGCCGGCGGATCCTCTCCGTCGGGGCGCCGGCCGGCACGGTCGCTGCTCTGCCGCATACAGGAAGGGTCTGTCCCCATGACACATGTTCACCGCCGGCAGCCGGCCGCCGCCACGTTTGCCGTCCTGACGCTGATTCTCAATCCTGCGATGCCGCTTCTCCAGGCGGCGCAGGCACCGGCCGCGAAGCCCGCAGCGCCGGCCGGCCAGACGCCTGCCGCAAAGCCGTCCACGACGCCAGCCGCGACGAGCGCGAAGCCGGCGACGACCACACAGGCAGGCAAGTCGACGGCCGCACCCGCCGCAGCCGGTGCCAAGCCCGCCGCGGCGCCGGCTGCACCAGTCGACGGCGGCTGGCCGCGCGCGGTCGCCATGCCGGGCGGCGCCAGCATGCTCATGTACCAGCCGCAGATCTCGTCGTGGGAGAAGCAGGCGCATGTGGTCGCCTTCAGCGCGGTCTCCTATCGCACCACGGCCAGCGAGAAGCCCGCGCTCGGCACGGTGAAGCTCGAAGCCGACACCAAGGTCGCGGTCAGCGATCGGCTCGTCAAGTTCGTCAATCTCAACATCACCGAGGCGAACTTCGGCAGCCTCGCCAAGGACAAGGTCCGCCAGATCACCGAGGAGATCGACAAGGGACTGCCGGACGACGAGCGCGTCATCGCGCTGGATCGCGTGCTCGCCAACATCGACAAGAGCACGATCATTCCGAAGAACGTCGAAGGGGTGAAGGCGGATCCGCCGCCGATCTTCTTCAGCAAGACGCCGGCGGTGATCGTCAACCTCGACGGCGACCCGATCATGAGCCCGATCAAGGAGAACGACCTCACCTTCGCGGTCAACACGAACTGGGATCTGTTCCAGCACGCGCCGAGCAAGGTCTACTACCTGCTCAACGAGGGCGGCTGGCTGAAAGCGACCGACCTGAAGGGCCCGTGGACTCCGGCCGGCAAACTCCCGGGGAGCTTCTCGAAACTTCCCGCCGACGAGAACTGGAAGGACGTGAAGGCGGCGCTCCCAGGCAAGACGGTGGCGGCGAACGCCGTGCCGAAAGTCCTCGTCACGATGAAACCCGGTGAGCTGCTCCTCCTTAGCGGCGAACCGAAGTACGACCCGGTCCAGGGCACCAGCCTCCTGTGGGTGAGCAACACCGACAGCGATGTGTTCCGCGCGGGCAAAACGGGGACGATCTACTACCTGGTGACCGGCCGCTGGTTCTCGGCGCCCGACTTCACCGGTCCGTGGACGTTCGCGACCCCCAACCTGCCGCCCGACTTCAAGAAGATTCCGCTCGAGCATCCGCGCTCGCGGGTGCTCGCCTCGGTGCCCGGCACCGATGAGGCCAACGAAGCGATCCTCGTGTCGCAGATTCCTCAGACGGCGCGGGTCAACAAGAAGGATGTGAAGGCGCCGGACGTCGCGTTCCAGGGCGGCCAGCCCGACTTCAAGCCAATCGAACAGACCACGGTCCAGCGCGCCGTCAACACCGACAAGGACGTGTTCCTGATTGGCGGCAAGTACTACATGTGCTACCAGGGCGTGTGGTTCGAGAGCGCGACGTCGGCGAGCGGCCCGTGGACCGTCGCTTCGACGGTGCCGCAGGAGATCTACAAGATTCCGGCGAGCTCGTCGGCGAATCACGTCACCTACGTCACCGTCGAAGACAATAACGACGAGTGGGTGACGTTCGCGGCCGCCGCCGGCTATACCGGCATGATGGTGGCGTGGGGTTGCATGGTGTGGGGCACCGGCTACTACTATCCGCCCTACTACGGCTTCTACGGCGGCTATCCGTACTACTACGGCGGCTTCTCCACCTACGGGTATTCGGCGTGGTACAACCCGCGCACCGGCGCCTACGGCCGGAGCGCAGCTGTGTATGGTCCGTACGGCGGTGCCGGCGTCGGCGCGCGCTACAACCCGCGTACCGGCACCTACGCCCGCGGCGCAGCGGCCTACGGTCCATACGGCGCGCGCGGCGTGGCGCAGGCGTACAACCCTCGTACCGGCACCTACGCGCAGACGCGCCAGGGATCGAACGTCTACGGCAGCTGGGGATCGACCTCCGTACAGCGCGGCGACGACTGGGCCAAGACGAACCGCTACACCAACAACCGAACCGGCAACACGACCCGCACGATTCAGTCGAGTGAAGGCAACGGCGTGGTCAGCAAGGGGGACAACGGCGGCCGCGTGGCCGCCGGCTCGGGCGGCAACGTCTACGCGGGCAAGGACGGCAACGTCTACCGCAAAGACAACGGCACCTGGCAGAAGTACGACAACGGCGGTTGGAACAACACGCCGAACCAGCCGTCGGGCGATCGGCCGACGTCCTCGTCGAGCCGCACCGGAACCGACCGGCCGACCACCGGCACCTCGTCGGTCGACCGCGGCACGATGGATCAGTTGAATCGCGATTCGCGGGCCCGCACCGAAGGGACGAGCCGCACCACCGACTATGGCAACTACCGCAGCGGCAGCGGGACCAGCGGTACCGGCAGCTATCGCGGCAGCGCCGGCGCGTCGCGGAGCGGAGGTGCGTCGCGCGGCGGCGGCCGGCGGCGCTGAAATGAGAGCGATCCGAGAATCAACACGCAGCTTCAAGGGACCAGGTAGTTAGACTGCGAAAGGCGTTCGCCTGGAGACGTGACGGCAGCGGAGTCGCACCCGCCGGTGGATCCGAGTCCGGCCAACTGGTGGATTCCATGCCGGCCGAATGGCGGAGGGAACAGGTGGTGACGCGCTGGCACAGGCCTGAGGCAATGTCTTTCCGAGGCGTTCTCGCACTCGCCGTCATCCTGATGGCCATGTCCGCGACGACGTCGGCAGAGCCACAGAACGGGACACCGCCAGCCGCCACCCAGAACGCGACGCAGGCGGCCGAGACAACGGCAGTCGCCGATCTGGAGTCGGATCAGCTCAAGCCTACCGCCGTGACGCTGGAAGGGGAGCCGCTCCTCTGGGTGACCGTCCCGATCGGTCCGTACTCGCCGCAGAACCGGGCCGACCGCATCGGCCAGCGGCTGCTCGAGGCCGTGCACGATCGCGCGCTTCGCGATCCCTCGGTCATGGTCGTCGAAGCCGAAGGGTCGTCGGAGATTCGGGCCGGGTCGCACCTGCTGATGCTCGTGACGCCGCGCGACGCAGCGTCGATCGGGGCGCCGCGCACCTCCCTGGCGCAGCAGTACGCCCGGATCCTCGAGACGGCGATCCGGAACGAGCGTCTCCGCTATGCTCCGGCGACGCTGATCAGGTCCGGCGTGTTCGGCCTCATCGCCACGCTGGCCTTCGCGCTCGTCGTCTGGGGGATCCAGCGACTCAGCGGCCGGCTGCGCGCGGCGCTCGCCAGCCGCCTCGCCTCCAAAGCCGATACGCTCGCGGTCATCCCGTCCGAGATGCTCTCGGCCAACCGGCTGTCGCAGGGCCTCGCGACCGCGGCCTTGATCGTCCGCCTCGGACTGTTCCTGCTGGCGCTCGATTTCTATCTCACCTACACGCTTGGCCTCTTTCCCTGGACGCGGGTCATCTCGTTCAAGCTGGTCGGCTACGCGTTTGCGCCGGTGCGCTGGGTGATGATCGCCGTCACGGGATACCTGCCCAAGCTGCTGTTCGTGCTGGTGATCACGGCGGCGATCCACGTCGGCATCCGCCTGGTGAACGCCTTCTTCCGGCAGATCGAGGACGGACGCGTCGCGTTCGACAACTTCCCGCCGGAATGGGCCAGCCCGACCAACAAGATCGCCCGCGTCCTGCTGATTGCCTTTGGCCTGGTGGTCTCCTTCCCCTACCTGCCGGCGTCGGATTCGCCGGCGTTCGCCGGCGTCTCGGTGTTCATCGGCGTGCTGGTCTCGCTGTCGTCGAGCTCAGCGCTCTCGAACATCATCGCCGGCCTGGTGCTGACCTACAGCGGCGCGTTCAAGCCGGGCGATCGGGTGAGAGTCGGCGACGCGGTCGGCGACGTGATCGGAACGTCGCTGCTGGCGACGCGGCTGCGGACGATCAAGCACGAGCACGTGACGATCCCGAACAGCATTGCCTTGAGCACGACGGTGACGAACTACTCGCGCGAAGCCAAGACGCACGGCCTGATCCTCCACACCAGCGTGACCATCGGCTACGATGCGCCGTGGCGGCGGATTCACGACCTGCTCACGCAGGCGGCGCTCGGGACGCCGGGCGTACTCGCCGACCCACGGCCGTTCGTCTGGCAGACGGCGCTCAACGATTTCTACGTCACCTACGAGATCAACGCCTACACGGCGGTGCCAAACGACATGGCCGATATCTACGCCGCGCTGCACTCGCGCATCCAGGACGCGTTCTACGCGGCGGGCGTCGAGATCATGTCGCCGCACTACACCTCGATCCGCGACGGCAGCACCATCGCCATCCCGGAAGCGCTGCGCTCGCCCGGCTACCAGGCGCCGCCGTTCCGCGTCGCGGATGCGACGCCGATCCCGCAGGGCCGACCGCCGCGCGGCGCGTGAGTTGCGGATGCCGACACCACGCTATCCGTCGCTCTATCAGATCAACACCCGCGTCTGGCTGACCGAGATCGCCGGGCGGCTGGGCCGGGCCGCGACGCTCGATGACGTGTCCGACGAAGAGCTCGATCGCCTGGCGCAAATCGGCTTCGACTGGGTGTGGCTCTTGAGCGCCTGGGACATCGGCACCGCCGGGCGGGCCGTCTCACGCAGCCGCGCCGATTGGCGCACCGAGTTCCAGGCGGCGCTTCCCGACCTGCGCGACGAGGACATCGCCGGGTCCGGCTTTGCCATCGCCGGCTACACAGCGGCCGCCGGGCTCGGTGGACCGGCGGCGCTGGCCCGGATGCGCGCGCGGCTGCGGGCGCGCGGTCTGCGGCTGATGCTCGATTTCGTCCCCAACCACACGGCGCTCGATCATCCCTGGGTCGAGGCGCATCCCGATTGGTACATCCAGGGGACGGACGCCGATCTCGGACGCGAACCGGACAACTACACCCGTCTGGGCGATCGCGTGTTCGCGTATGGCCGGGATCCGAGCTTCGCCGGCTGGCCCGATACGCTGCAGCTCGATTACAGCAATCCCGACACGCAGGACGCGATGCGCGGCACGCTCGCCGCGATCGCGGCGCAGTGCGACGGGGTGCGCTGCGACATGGCCATGCTGGTGCTGCCAGAGGTATTCGAGCGCACGTGGCGGCGGCGTCCGCAGCCCTTCTGGCAGCGCGCAGTATCCGAAGTGCGGACCCTCGTCCCAGGGTTCTGCTTCATGGCCGAGGCCTACTGGGATCTCGAATGGCGGATGCAGCAGGACGGCTTCGACTACGTCTACGACAAGCCGCTCTACGATCGGCTGCGCGACCGGCGCGCCGGTCCGCTCCGTCAACACCTGCACGCCGGGCTCGACTACCAGGACAAGCTGGCGCGCTTTCTCGAGAACCACGACGAGCCGCGCGCCGCGGCGGCGTTCCCCGACGACGTCCACCAGGCGGCCGCCGTCATCGCGTTCCTCTCGCCTGGCCTCCGCTTCTTCCATCAGGGGCAGTTCGAAGGCCGCCGCACCCGCATCTCACCGCACCTGGTCCGCGCGCCGCAGGAAACGCCCAACCAGAACCTGCGGCGCTTCTACGACCGCCTGCTGGCGGTGCTCCGCCGCGCCGACATTCGCGAGGGCGCGTGGCAGTTGCTCGAGTGCGCGCCGGCGTGGGACGGCAACGCGACCGCAGACGACTTCGTCGCCTGCGCCTGGCAGGGGGCTGACGGCAGCCGGCTGCTCATCGCCGTCAACTACGGGGACACCGCGGCGCAGTGCTACGTCCGCCTGCCGTGGACTGACCTGGGCCGCACGGTCCGCTTTGCCGACCTGACGAGCGACGCGCGGTATGAGCGCGCCGGCTCCGACCTCGCCGCACGCGGGCTGTATCTCGATCTCGGCCCTTGGGCGTATCACGTGTTCGAAACTGGGTCGGCGTAGCGTCGACGCGCGGTCGACCGCGACAAGGTGTCACGCGGTCAACTACTCGAGAAAGCGCACGCGGCCGGTCTCCAGCTCGTAGATCGCCCCCACCAGCTTCAAGCGTCCTTCGCGCAGCCGCGCCTGACCTTCCTCCGTTTCCAGCAGCTGGCGCATCGACCAGCGCACGTTCGCCTCGACCGCCGAGTCGAGCAGCGCCGCGGGCGGCTGCGACGGGTCGAGGCCGTCGAGGCCGGGCTGGATGCTGTCAAGCAGGCGCGAGATGCGCTCGGGATGACTCGCGCCATCGTGCCGCGCCGCCAGCGCCGCCGCCACCGCGCCGCAGCGCTGGTGGCCGAGGACGACGAACAGCGGCGTCTGCAGATGCACCCCTGCGTACTGGATCGTGCCCATGATCTCCGTCGAGACGACGTTCCCCGCGACGCGGATGATGAACAGCTCGCCGAAGCCCGCGTCGAAGACGAGCTCGGGAGGCACTCGCGAGTCGCTGCAGCCGAGAATCGTCGCGTAAGGATGCTGACCGCTCGCCAGGCCGGCGAGGATCTCCTTCTGCACCGTCGGGAACCGCGCGTCGCCACGCACGAAGCGCGCGTTGCCGTCCTGAAGGCGCGTCAGCGCCTCGTCTGCCGTGATGGCTGGCGCGGCGTGTCCGTCAGCAGCCATGGCTCACACCGTCCTCAGGCCCGCGTTGCGGAAGATGCCGATCGTCTTCTCGACGAGCGCCCGCGACGGCGGGTCGGCGTCGGCGAGCGCGTAGGGGATGTTGAGCTGCTTCCACTTGTACTTTCCCATCTGATGAAACGGCAGCACGTCGACACGTTGCACCGTGCCAAGTCCGGCGGCGAATCGAGCGAGGCTGGCGATGTCGGCCGGGTTGTCGGTCACCCCCTCCACGAGCACGAAGCGGATCCACATCGGCCGCTTGAGCGCTGCGAGACGCCGCGCGAATTCCAGGGTCGGCGCGTTGTCCATGCCGGTGAGGCGCGTGTGCAGCTCGGGATCCCATGCCTTGAGGTCGAGCAGGACGAGATCGATCGAATCGAGCTCGGCGTCACTGAGTTTGGCGCCGTAGAAGCCGTTGGTGTCGAGCGCGGTGTGGATGCCCATCGACTTCGCCGCTGCGAAGAGCTTCACCGCGAAGCGGTGCTGCATCAACGGCTCGCCGCCGCTCAGCGTGAAGCCGCCGCCCATGATCTTGAGCCCGTGCTGGTACTTGCGCAGCTCGTCGGTCGCCGTCTCGATGGTCACGGGGATGCCGTTGCTCATCGTCCAGGTGTCGGGGTTGTGGCAGTAGAGGCACCGGAACATGCAGCCGGCGGTCCAGGCCACGACCCGCACGCCAGGACCGTCGACCGTCGCGCCGGTCGTGAACGAATGGAGGAAGCCCATGTCGCCGGTGGCGAGCGCGCCGCGAACGTCGGTTTCGGGAACCTGGGTGCCGAGGTTGATCCGCAGTTCGAACGGGCTCCTCGCCTCGAGCGGCGGCGGCGAAATGGTCTGTGTGTCTGGCATCGCGAACTCCTGCATACGAACCTGACGGTTGGCGGCGTCAGGCGACGGCGTCGGCGCCGTGGAACGTGCGGTTGATCACGTCCATCTGTTGATCGCGGTTCAGACGGACGAAGTTGACGGCGTAGCCCGAGACGCGGATGGTCAGGCTCGGGTACTTCTCCGGATGGTCCATGGCATCGAGCAGCATCTCGCGATTGAGCACGTTCACGTTCATGTGGTAACCCGTACTGCCGAAGAAGGCGTCGAGGATCGCCGTGAGATTGGTCAGGCGATCGTCCTCGCTGCGGCCGAGCCCGCCAGGCACGACGCTCGTGGTCAGCGAAATGCCGTCCTGGGCGTCGCGGTACGGAATCTTGGCAACCGAGGCCGCCGAGGCGTGGACGCCGTGGCTGTCGCGGCCGTGCATCGGGTTGGCTCCCGGCGCGAAGGGCTCTCCCTTGCGCCGGCCGTCAGGCGTGTTCCCCGTCGCCTTCCCGTAGACCACGTTCGAGGTAATGGTGAGAATGGACTGCGTGTGCACCGCGTTACGGTAGGTCGGGTGCCGGCGCAGCTTGTTCATGAACGTCGACACGATCCAGGAGGCAATCCGATCGACGCGGTTGTCGTTGTTGCCGAAGAACGGGAACGAACCCTCGGTGGCGTAGTCGACGACCAGCCCCGTCTCGTCGCGGATCACCCTGACCCTGGCAAACTTGATCGCCGACAGGCTGTCGGCGACGACCGACAGGCCCGCCATACCGAAGGCCATCGTCCGAAGCGGCGCGTAGTCATGCAACGCCATCTCGAGGCGCTCGTAGGCGTACTTGTCGTGCATGTAGTGGATGACGTTCATCGCATTCACGTAGACGCCCGCCAGCCAGTCCATCGCCCGTTCGAAGCGCTCGATCACGTCGTCGAAATCCAGGTAGTCGCCGGCGACCGGCGCGGCGGCTGGCGCGATCTGCTCACCGTTCACCTCGTCGCGGCCGCCGTTGATCGCGTAGAGCAGGCACTTGGCGAGGTTGGCGCGCGCGCCGAAGAACTGCATCTGCTTGCCCATCAGCATCGGCGATACGCAGCAGGCAATCGCCCCGTCGTCGCCCCAGGCCCGGCGCATGATGTCGTCGCTCTCAAACTGGAGCGCGCTCGTGTCGATCGCCACCTTGGCGGAGAAACGCCGGAATCCTTCCGGCAGCCGCGGCGTGTACCAGATGGTCAGGTTCGGCTCCGGCGCGGGCCCGAGGTTGTAGAGCGTCTGCAGCACGCGGAAGCTGGTCTTCGTCACCAGCGTCCGCCCGTCGTCTCCCATGCCGCCGATCGACTCGGTGACCCAGGTCGGGTCGCCGGCGAAGAGCTCGTCGTACTCCGGAGTGCGCAGGAAGCGGACGATGCGCAGCTTGATCACGAAGTCGTCGACGATCTCCTGCGCCTGCGCCTCGGTCAGTACCCCCTCGGCCAGATCGCGCGCGAAGTAGACGTCGAGGAAGGTCGAGACGCGGCCGAGCGACATCGCCGCGCCGTTCTGTTCCTTGACCCCGCCGAGATAGGCGAAGTACAGCCACTGCACGGCCTCTTTCGCGGTCCCGGCCGGGCCGCTGATGTCGAACCCATAGGCGGCCGCCATCCGGATCAGCTCCTGCAGGGCGCGGATCTGCTCGGACAGCTCCTCGCGATCGCGAATGACGGCCTCGGTCGACGGTTCCGCGTCGAGCGCCGCTTTCTCCTCCTGCTTGCTGGCGATCAACCGGTTGACGCCGTAGAGCGCCACCCGGCGATAGTCGCCGATGATGCGGCCGCGCCCGTAGGCGTCCGGCAGACCCGTCAGGACGTGCGACCGCCGGCACTTGCGGATGTCGGCCGTATAGGCGTCGAAGACTCCCTCGTTGTGGGTCTTGCGGTACTTGGAAAAGGCTTCGACGACGTGCGGGTCGGGTTCGTAGCCGTAGGTCTTCAGCGCGCTGACCACCATGCGCAGCCCGCCGTTGGGCATGATCGCGCGCTTGAGCGGCGCCTCTGTCTGCAGGCCGACAATCGTTTCGTTCTCGCGATCGATATAGCCGGGAGCGTGCGCGGTAATCGAGCTCGGGATCTGTGACACGTCGAGCACGCCCTTGCGCCGCTCCTCGACGAAGAGGGCCTGCAGGGTCAGCCAGATCTTCTCGGTCCGCGGGGTAGGGCCGGCGAGAAAGGCGCCATCGCCGTGGTACGGCTCGTAGTTCTGCTGGATGAAATCGCGAACGTCGATCTCCTTCTGCCACATGCCACTCTGAAATCCTCGCCACTGGGACGGTGTCATTGACCTGTGCTCCTTGATGGTTACGCGGGTGCGTCGATCAGCCCGAGCACGGCGCCGGTGTGCCGGGCGATCATCAGCTCTTCGTTGGTTGGAATCACCCAGGCGGAGACACGGCAGCCGTCGGTTGAGATACGAGTCCGGCCGCCGGCGTTCGCCGCGGCGTCGAGCTCGACTCCGAGCCACGCAGACGCTTCGCAGATGCGCCTGCGAATTTCCGGCGAGTTCTCGCCGATGCCGGCGGTGAAGACCAGCGCGTCGAGCCCGCCGAGTGCGGCCGCGAGCGCGCCGATCTCCTTCGCTGCCCGGTAGACGAAGAAGTCGACGGCCAGCCGTGCGGCGGGCGCCTCGTTGCCGATCAGATCGCGCATGTCGTTGCTGATGCCCGAGATCGCGAGCAGCCCCGCCTTCTTGTAGAGCAGCGTCTCGACGTCCTTCGGCGTCATGCCGAGCGCCTGGAACAGGTAGAGGACCACCCCGGGATCCAGCGCTCCAGGCCGCGTCCCCATGCACAGCCCGTCGAGCGCGGTGAATCCCAGCGTGGAGTCGACGCTCCGGCGCTGTTTCATCGCGCACAGGCTGGCGCCGCTCCCGAGGTGGGCGACGATCACCCGACCGTCGGCAATCGCGGGTGCGATCGTCGGCAGCGCCGAGGCGATGTACTCGTACGAGAGGCCGTGAAAGCCGTAGCGCTGCACGCCCCGGTCGCGAATCTCGCGCGGCAGCGGCACGAGCTCGGCGACCGCGGCCTGGCCCCGGTGAAAGCTCGTGTCGAAGCACGCGACCTGCGGCACGCCCGGCAGCTGCTCCGCCGCGGCTTCGATCGCGTCGAGGTTGTAGGGCTGGTGCAGCGGCGCGAGCGGAACGAGCTCGCGCAGGTCGGCGAGCACCGCCGGGGTCACCACCGTCGGCCCGCGATAGCGCGCGCCGCCGTGGACGACGCGGTGGCCGACGCCGACCACCTTCGCGCCGGCGTAGCGGCCGCGCAGCCAGCCGCCCAGCAGGTCGAGCGCCGCGCGCCCGTCCGTCACGGACGCCTCCAGCGGATCGCCGGCGATGCGCTCTCCGGCCTCGTTCTTCGCGGTGAACTTCGGCGCACTGCCGATGCCGTCGATCTGGCCGCGCGCCTCGACCCGCCACACCTTCGGCTCGGAGCTGCGATAGACGCAGAACTTCAGGCTCGACGAGCCGGCGTTGAGGACCAGCGCATAGGCGTCCATCGGCGTCCCTAAACGGCCGCGACGCCGCCGTCGCGCCGCCTCGCGTGCGCGGCCAGCACTGCGACGGCGCAGCTCGCGATGCGGGAGCGAACGCTGTCAGCGCGGCTCGTCAGCACGATCGGCACGCGCGCGCCGAGCACGAGGCCGGCACTGTCGGCGTTGGCCAGGAAGGTGAGCAGCTTGGCGAGAATGTTGCCCGCCTCGAGATCCGGCGCCAGCAGGACGTCGGGGTCGCCGGCGACCTCGGACGTGATGCCCTTCGTCCGGGCCGCCTCGCGGCTGATCGCGTTGTCGAAGGCGAGCGGGCCGTCGAGCATACCCGACGTGATCTGCCCGCGCTCGGCCATCTTGCACAGCGCCGCGGCGTCGAGCGTGGCCGGCATCTTCGAGGTGACCGTCTCGACGGCCGCCAGGATCGCCACCTTGGGCCGCGACAGGCCGAGCGACCTGCACAGATCGATGGCGTTTTGGACGATGTCGGCCTTGTCTTCGAGCGTCGGCGCGATGTTGATCGCGGCGTCGGTCACCACCAGCACCTTGTGGTACGTCGGGACGTCCATGATGAACACGTGACTGAGCCGGCGTCCGGTGCGCAGCCCCGTCTCGCGCGCGATCACCGCGGCGAGCAGTTCGTCGGTATGCAGGCTGCCCTTCATCAGCAGATCCGCTTCGCCGGCGCGGATCAGGCCGACCGCCGTCGTCGCCGCGGCCTGGCTGTGGACCGCGTCGACGATGCGGGTCGCACCAAGGTCGATGCCCGCCGCCGCCGCGACGTCGCGGATCTTGGCCGCGGGACCGACGAGAATCGGGACGATCAGTCCCTGGGCGGCCGCGTCCATGGCGCCCGCGAGGGCGCTCGCTTCGCACGGATGGGCGACGGCGGTGGCGACGGGATCGAGCTTCGCGCACCGCAGGAGGAGCTGTTCGTACTTGCCCGTGCCGGTCTGTGTGGTCATGGAGTGGCCATTGCCTCGACGGGTATCGCCGTGCGGCCGGCTGGTCCCGTCTCCCTGAGAAAGAAGGTCAGCACGATTGCCAGCGCGACCCCGTAGAGCAGCGGCTGAAACGCTGACTGGTAGTGTTCGAGTGACATCTGATCGGCGCCGCCGCTCGCGGCGACGAGCAGACCGGCGAAGACCGGACCGAGCAGCGCGCTGAACGTGAAGTTGACGAAGTTGACGACGCCCGTCGAGGTGCCGCTGAACTCCGGCGGGTTCGCTTCTTTGATGACCGTGTAAGGCAGCATGGCCGCCCCTGAGGCAATGCCGGCGACCAGCCCGAGCACGTATGGCGGGAACACGCCGGGGGTTCCGTAGAGAATCCACGCGAGACATGCCAGCAGCACACCCGCGCCGCCGGCGATCACCGGCCTGCGGCGGCCGATGCGATCCGACAGGAATCCGAGGAATGGACAGCCGATGATCCACCCGCAGGGCACGGTGGCGGATCGCAGCACCGCGGTGCCGTACTCGACCCCATGCGCCTCCTGCAGGAACCGCACGCCCCAGACCATGTCGAAGATGGTGGTCGGAATGAAGATCAGCCCGGCGATGATGCCGCAGAGGATCGACTGCGGGTTGCGGAAGACCACGCCAAAGGCGGTCCACGGGCTGCCGTGCGTAACCCGCTCTTCGGCGGCGCGGGCCGGCAGCAGCAGATACAACAAGACCGCGATCGCGACGCCGGCGATCCCCATGGCGGCCCAGAAGGTGTTCCAGGGCATGCCGGACGCGATCATCGGACCGACGACGAACTGCCCTGCGGAGCCGCCCGCCATGCCGAACATCTGGGTCGCGCCAATCAGCGTGGCGGCGCGCGACGCCGGAAAGTTGGTGGTGGCGATGTAGGCGGCTCCGACGAGCGCGAACACGCCGCCGGCGCCCTGCAGGAGGCGCCCGGCATTGGCGAGCGCCGTGTTGCCCGAGGCGAAGAGCAGCGCGCCGATCCCGACCGCGGCGGCGCCGATGGGGACGACCCGACGCGGCCCCAGACGATCCATGGCGATGCCGGCGACCAGGCTGAACGGCGAATAGCCGTAGTAGAACAGGCCCGCCATCGACGCCACACCGGCGGCGGTCAGGCCGAACGCTGCCGACAACTGCGGCATCATGACGGCCGGGGCCGATCGCAGCGTGTACTGGTAGAAGTAGTACACCGCCATAACCAGCCAGCCGACCGTCGCGGCTTTACGCTCCCTTCTCACGCGCGCTCCCTCCGGCAAGAGAACGGGCCCCGTCAGCAGAGAACGGACAGAGCGTCAATCGGATCGTGCGGGCTGTGCATTGTCGGCCTCGGTGGAGGAATGCGCGGCTGTCAGGAGACCGCGACGTCTACGATCTGAGCAGGGCGCATGCCCGCCGCAAACTTCAAGGAGGATGACGGGAACCCTCGCGTATGAAAGAACTTGAGGGTGCAGGCACTCGGACGGAACCGCTGTCGATCTCCGGCCGCGAGTGGATCGGCGCGCGACGACTCCGGCATAGCGTAGGAAGCGGGCCTGGCGGGCGGCGCGCCGCGGTTGTGCCGCCGTCAACCCGATAGCAAACACTGACAGGGGGTCGTCCGATGACTGCCGGAGAAGCTCCGGGATATCGGAGCCTCGATCGCAATGGCCTCGCGGACGCGGGCGAGGATCGCTGCTGGATCAACGACTTAGCACGCCCTGACGAATCCCGCCGAACGGCACCCGGCGTGCTCCGCTCAGGGAGATGATTGTTCGGCGGTCGTGGTTGTGTGTGGTGTCTGTGCTCGTAGTCGTTCTCCTCTCTGCCAGTCCGGCAAGGGCGCAACAGACGTCGCCCGCCCCTGCGACCCCGGCACAGGCGCCGCCCACGCCTCCTGGCGCGACGCAGATCACCGTATCGTGCGTCTCGAAAGCCGGTGAACGGACGCAGTGCGCGGCCGATACGTCGTCGGGCGTCGTGCTCGTGCGATCGAGCGGCACTGCCGCCTGCCTCCTCGGCAAAACGTGGGGCTACGACCAGACGAGCATCTGGGTGTCGGACGGCTGCAGCGCCGACTTCGCCACGGCGAGCACGGTGGAAGCGGTGTCCACGAAAATCGGCGCCCCGCGCTACATCCCCAACGGCGGGTTCCTGCTCTTCGATGGCGAAAAAGGCCAGATGTATCTGCGCCTCTTCAGCTACGCCCGGTATCTGAATCAGCGCAACCTCGACGAAAGCTACGTCGACGCGTTCGGCAACTCGCACACGGTGCAACGCCGCCAGGACATCCAGCTGCAGAAATGGTTCTCGCCGTTCTCCGGATGGTTCCTGACCCCGAAGATGCGGTACTACCTGTACGTCTGGTCCGCCAACACGTCACAAGGGGATCCGGCGCAGGTCGTGGGCGCCGGCAACTTGACCTGGGCGTTCAACAGATACGTCAATGTCGGCGCCGGCATCACGTCGCTCCCGAGCGTGCGCAGCACGGAAGGACAGTTCCCGTACTGGCTTGGTGTCGACGACCGCCTGATTGGGGACGA
This sequence comes from Vicinamibacterales bacterium, assembly GCA_036496585.1. Classification (NCBI taxonomy): domain Bacteria; kingdom Pseudomonadati; phylum Acidobacteriota; class Vicinamibacteria; order Vicinamibacterales; species Vicinamibacterales bacterium. The sequence continues at coordinate 62,422 of DASXLB010000020.1, read as the reverse complement.
GTTTTTCAGAGGCTCGTACACGTCCGGCGTCTGGCTGAAAGGCGAAGTCAAAACCAAGTTCAAGTACATGGCGATGTTCGCCAACAACCTGAGCACGCTCGGTGTCAGCGCCGCGCAACTCGACAACAAGTTCGACACCCAGTCGTTCATGCTGCAGTGGCTGCCGACGACCGGGGAGTTCGGCCCGTGGGCTGGGTACGGCGACTACGAAGGCCACGAGAAGCTCGCGACACGCGTGGGCATCCACTACACCCACAGCCTCGAGGACAAGCAGAGCCAGCCGGGCACTGACGGCATCGAGAACACGCAGATTCGCCTCAGCGACGGCAGCATCGTCTTTACACCAGATTTGTTCGGCCCCGGCGTCACGGTCAACGAAGTCGACTACCGGATGTCGAGCATCGATGCCGGCCTCAAGTACAAGGGGCTGGCGATCGAGGGCGAAGCCTACTGGCGCTGGCTTCGCAACTTCGAAGGGGTCAACACGGCGGGCATACCAGACGTCAACGACAGCGGTTATCAGATGCAGACGTCGGCGATGCCGATCCCGAAAATCCTCCAGACCTACTTCAGCTGGTCGCAGATTTTCGGCGGCGCCTACGGCGACGACTGGGAAGTGCGCGGCGGCGGCAACTGGTTTCCGATGAAGGAGCGCGGCATCCGCATCAACGGCGAGTGGATGTACGTCAACCGGTCGCCGGTCGGCTACACCGCGTACCCCTATCCGGTCGGGGCGAAAGGGCCGGTGTTCCACCTCAACTTCGAGATGAACTTCTGATTGGCGAGGCGCTCATGACACGCACGCTTGGCGCTCTCACGCTCGCGCTGCTGGCACTCACGCGCCAGGCGCCGGCCGACGCGCCCGACCAGTTCTACGACTCGCACTTCCACCTGACCAACTACATCCAGCAGGGGATCACGCCGCAGCAGTTCCTGCAGATCATGGGAACGCGGGTCGGCCGCTCGACGCTCTTCGGGATTCCGCTGCAGCAGCAGTGGTCCTACAACAACTCGGGGGAGTTCGCGCCGACTTACTACCTGCAGAGCGACGCGCCCCTCTATTACTACTCGTTCACCGACGCGTACATCGCCGCCGTCTACACAAAGCTGCCGGCCGCCGAGCGGACGCGCTTCGACCCGATGATCACCGGCTTCAACCCGGCCGACATGTACGCGGTCGATCACATCAAGCGGGTGCTGACGACGTTCCCAGGTGTGTTCAGCGGCATCGGCGAGTTCAGCATCCACAAGGAATTCGTGTCGTCGAAGGTCTCGGGCGAAACCGCCAGCCTGACCAATCCGGCGCTCGACCGCATCCTCGATTTCGCCGCCGAGTCGGGACTCGTCGTGATCCTGCACAGCGACATCGACATGCCGTTCTCGAAGGTCGATGCCGAGCCGGTCTACCTGACGCAGATGAAGTCGCTGCTCAAGCGGCACTCGCGGACGTCGATCATCTGGGCGCACACCGGCCTCGGACGCGTCGTGCACCCCGCGTCCGTATCGGCGGAATCGGCCGAGCGGCCGCCGAACCACATCGAGATCGTCCAAGCGATGCTCGCCGATCCGGCGCTCGCGCACGTGAATTTCGACATTTCGTGGGACGAGGTCGCCAAGTATGCCGTGTCGTCGCCCGAGACGGCGGCGCGCACCGCAGCGCTCCTCAACAAGTATCCGGACCGTTTCCTCTTCGGGACCGACACGGTGGCGCCGTCGGGTCCCGCGCCGTACTACGCGGTGTTCGACATGTGGGCGCCGGTCTTTCGTCAACTCACGCCCGACGCCAGCTTCAAGGTGCGCAAGGGCAATTACACACGGATCTTCGACGAGGGCCGTCGTCGCGTCCGCGATTGGGAGAAAGCACATGTCAGTTAGGATAGCGATTCGAGCGGTCGCGCGCGGCGCGCTGCTCGTGGCGTGCGTCGCCGTGCCGGTTACGGCGGCACGCGCGCAGGGGACAGGTCCGTCGCCGGAACCGGCCGCCGCCACACAATCGGCCCCGGACGCCAAGCCAAGCTTTGACATCTATGGCTTCGCCATGCTCGACATGGGCCACAACTTCACCCAGATCGATCCCGACTGGTACGACACCCTCCGCCTGACCAAGCTGCCGGCGGTGAAGGATGAATTCGGCAAGGACAACAGCACGTTTTCCGGCGTGCGCCAGAGCCGCCTCGGGTTCAAGTCGTCGACGCCGACCGAGCTCGGCGATCTCAAGACGACGTTCGAGTTCGAGCTGTTCGGCACCGGGGTCGACTCCGGGCAGACGACGTTCCGCCTGCGCCACGCGTGGGGCGAACTGGGGCACTTCGGGGCCGGCCAGTACTGGAGCCCGTTCACGGATCCCGATGCCTTTCCGAACTCGCTCGAGTACTGGGGCCCGACCGGTCTCGCCTGGTACCGCAACGTCCAGGTCCGCTGGACGCCGGTCAGCGATGCCCACAAGACGTTCATGGTCGCGCTGGAGCGTCCCGGCGCCAGCGGCGACGGCGGCGTCTACGCCGACCGCATCGAGCTGCAGAACATCAAGCCGCGGTTTCCGGTCCCTGACTTCTCGGCAGCGTTCAAGGAGATGGCAGGATGGGGCTACCTGCGCATCGCCGGCCAGCTGCGCTACATCAAGTGGGATGACACGCTCGCCGACGCGTTCGATCTCTCGGGCAGCACGACCGGCTGGGGCATCAACCTGTCCTCGAACGTCAACGCCGGCAAGCACGATGTGCTGCGGCTGGCCTTCGTTTCCGGGGCCGGCATCCAGAATGCGATGAACGATTCGCCGGTCGACGTCGGCATCAAGCTGCAGCCGGGCAACACGGTCACGCCGATCACCGGCGAGGCCGTCCCGATCGAAGCGGTCAGCCTCTTTCTCGATCACTCGTGGAACGCCAAGACGACGACAGCCATCGGCTACTCGATGCAAGACAACCACAACACCGACGGTCAGGCGCCCGACGCGTTTCACATCGGCCACTACATGCTGGGCAACGTCCTTTACTCGCCCGTCAAGAACGCGATGGTGGGCGGCGAATTCCAGTGGGGCCGCCGCGAGAACAACTCGGACGGATTCCACAGCGACGGCGTGAAGATCCAGTTCTCGTTCAAGTACAACTTCTCGGTCAAGCTCGGAGGCCAGTAATGATTCGACGCATCAACGTGTTCGCAGTGGCCGCGCTCGTGGCGCTCGCCGGCTTCGGCGCCGTCAGCATGACCGCGCAGTCCGCCGGCCCGCAGCAGGCGGTCGACGCGGCGTTCGCCAAGTACAAGGATCTCAAGGAAGGCAAGAATGCCGACTACATCCCGGCGCTCGCCAAGGTCGATCCCAACCTCTACGGAATTGCCCTGGTCACCGTCGACGGCAAGGTCTACACGGCTGGCGACATCAAGACTGAAGTCTCGATCCAGTCGATCTCCAAGGTGTTCACGATGGCGCAAGTCATCCAGGAGCAGGGGCTCGATTCGGTCGAGAAGCGCATCGGAGTCGACGCCACCGGCGCGCGCTTCAACTCGATCATCGCGGTCGAGGCGGTCAAGGTCGTCGCCGGGACCGGCGCGCCGGAAATGAATCCGTTGGTCAACCCCGGCGCCATTTCCGCCACCAGCATGGTCAAGGGCTCGACCGCCGACGACGTCTGGAAGAAAATCATCGGGTTCAACGACGACGCGGCGGGCCGCCAGCTGAGCGTCCTGCAGGACGTCTACAAGTCCGAGTCCGACAGCAACCAGCGCAACCAGGCGATCGGCGCGCTGATGCTCGCCTACGGTTACATCAAGGACAATTGGCAGCAGGCCGTCGACCTCTACACGCGGCAGTGCTCGATCGGCGTCAACGCCAAAGACCTGGCGATGATGGCAGCGACGCTGGCGGACAGCGGCAAGAATCCGGTCACCGGCAAGCAGGTGCTCGACTCCGGCAAGGTGCCGGGCGTGCTGGCCGTGATGGCCACCGCCGGTCTTTACGACGACTCCGGGAAGTGGCTCTATCACACGGGCCTGCCGGCGAAGAGCGGCGTCGGCGGCGGCATCATTGCCGTCTCGCCCGGCAAGTTCGGCATCGCCGTCGTCTCGCCGCCGCTCGACGATGCCGGCAACAGCATCCGTGCCCAGAAGGCCATCGCCGACATCTCGAACGCGCTCGGCGGGAATCCCTACGCCGCGGCAGGCCGGAGGGCCGGCGGGCAGTAACCTCGGCAGGAGCTCGATCCTCCGGTTCGCTCTCCTCGCCGGCGCTGTCCGCTTTCGGGCAGCGCCGGCGCCTCCACGAACCAACCATTCCCCGCACCGCGGGGAACCCGCATCCGATAGACAATACCCACGGGATCGAAGGTCGTTGATACAGGAGGACAGGACATGCGTGTGCGATTCGGTCTGTTCGCAGCGGCGGCACTGGTCACGCTGGTGGGGCTCGCGCCTATCCGTGCCGACCTGCCGCCGGCACCGTTCAAGCTGCGCGCGTTTGCCGTCAACATGACGAACGTCAACGTGCCGCGCGGCAACGCCGGCGTGCTCGAGATCCGGATCACGGGGTGGTCGTCAGCCGAAACGCGCAAGCGGCTGATCCAGCTGGTGCTGGACAAGGGGCAGGACGCGCTGCTGAGCGCGCTGCAGAAGGAGCCGGTGAAGGGCCGTCTGTCGATGCCCAACTGGCAGGGGCCCGATCCACAGAACTACCGGCTCGGGTGGGACATCCGCTACGCGGCGCAGAGCAAGCTGCCCGACGGCGGCGATCGCATCGTCATTCTCACCGACCGCCAGATGAGCATGTGGGAGGTGCGCGAGCGGCCGCGCACCTACGACTATCCCTTCGTGCTGATGGAAATCCGTCTTCCGAAAGAGGGCAAGGGCGAAGGGCGCGCGTTCGGCGCCACGCAGATCAAGTTCGACAAGAAACAGAACCAGATGGTGCTCGAGCAGTACTCGGCGGGTGAAATCCGGCTGAACGAGGTGGAAGTCATCAAGTAGGATCCGCCCATGCGGATTCTCGCGCTCTCGAAGGCGGCGGTCGCGTCGATCCTGGCCGCCGCCGTCCTCGGCGCCACCCTGGTTTTCGACGTCGGGCCGGTCCTTGGCTTGGTCTGCGTCGCCGCGCTGATGGCGGCCGTGCTGGCCGCCGTACATCACGCCGAAGTCGTCGCGCATCGCGTGGGGGAACCGGTCGGCACGCTGGTGCTGGCGCTGTCGGTGACGGTGATCGAAGCCGCGCTGATCGTCACGCTCATGCTGAGCGGCGGCGCCGCAGCGGCGGCCCTGGCGCGCGACTCGATCTACGCGGCCGTGATGATCATCTGTACCGGCGTCATCGGCCTGTGCCTGCTGGTCGGCGGCGTGCGGCATCACGAGCAGGGGTTTCGCAGCGAAGGCGCGGGCCCGGCGCTGGGGGCGCTGGCCACCCTCAGCGTGCTGGTGCTGGTCCTGCCCGACTTCACGACGTCGGCGCCGGCGCCGCTCTATTCACAATCGCAGATGGCGTTTGCCGCGGTCGTGTCGGTGGTGCTGTGGTCGGTGTTCGTCTTCTTCCAGACGGTGCGGCACCGCGACTACTTCCTGCCGGAAGAGGGGCTCGAGGCGGCGCACGCCGGACCGCCAACCAACGGTCAGGCGTGGACGAGCTTCGCGCTGCTACTCGTGTCGCTGGTGACGGTCGTCGGACTCGCCAAGAAGCTGTCGCCGGCGATCGAAGCCTCGGTGATCAGGTTCGGCGCGCCGCAGGCGGCGATCGGCGTCGTGATCGCGCTGCTGGTCTTACTGCCGGAAACGGTTGCGGCGGTGCGCGCCGCGGCGGCCAACCGCCTACAGACGAGCATGAACCTCGCGCTGGGGTCTGCGCTGGCGTGCATCGGGCTGACGGTGCCGACGGTCGTCGCCGCCTCGTTCGTGCTGCACCTGCCGCTCGTCCTCGGCGTGGATCCGAAGGACGTCGTCCTGCTTTCACTCACGCTGCTCGTCAGTACGATCACGCTCGCAACAGGCCGCACCAACCTGATGCTCGGGGCGGTGCACCTGGTGCTGTTCGCGGCGTTTCTGTTCCTGACGCTCGTGCCGTAGGTACGGCGCGCGGGGCGGGTCTATTTCAGGCCGCGCGTGACGGTCATCAGCTCGATGCGCTTGCCTGAGTAGTCCTCGATCTCGACGCCGGTGTCGCCGCCGGCCTTGACCTTGGCGGCGGGCGCCATCGTCCCGGTGCCGAGGCCGACGCTGTCGATCGTGAACTCGATCACGCCGAGATCGTAGCCGGCGGTGGGTTTGGCGTCGACGGCGCCGGCGCCGGCGAAGAAGATCGGCTCGGCGGTTGCGGCGGCGACACGGCGGTGGTCCCCGCCGACCGCGACGGTGCGCGCCCACCGGATCGTGAACGAGCGGCTGCCGATGGTCAGCTTGCCGATGGCCGGCGCCTTCTTGAGCGCGCTGTCGAAGGCGGCGCTGCCGCCCTTTTTCAAGGTATCGGCGAGCGCCTGGTGGTCGGCGTCCGAGGTGTACTTGTCGATCGCGATCGTCATCGCCGACGCGACGCCGCCGGCAACCCCGGTAATCTGCCCGTTGGCCTTGAACGACTCGGGCGCGAAGCTCTTCTGCGCCTGGGCAGCGACGAGGGCGACAGGGACCGCGAGCGCAACGGCGGCGATCAAAGCGGTGCGCGGCGACCACCGCGCGGAACGAAAAGCCACAATTCCTCCTTACGAACCAATCTTTCGCATCACCGAGCGCAGCGTCACCGGCTCGGCGTCATAGGCTTCGATCTCGACGCCGGTCGCGCCGCCCGACTTCACCTTGGCTGCCGCCGCCATCTTGCCTTCGCCGACACCTGAGGAATCCATCTGCAGCAGGATCACCGCGACGTCGAACCCCTCGCGCGATTTCGCGCCGGGCAGGCCACCGCCGATGAAGTACACCGGCGAGTCGACGACAAAGGAGATCGTGCGCCCTTTGTCGGTGTCCTTCTGGCGCGCCCAGCGCACGGTGAAGGTCTTTTCGCCGATCGTCACCTTACCGACCGCGGGCGCCTTCTTGAGGGCGGCGACGAACGCCGGCGAGCCACCGTCGTGGAGGGCCTTCTCCATCGCCTGGAGATCCTTCTCGGCGGAGTACTTCTCGACCGCGATACCAACGTGGGCATCGCCGCGTCCCTCCGCCGAGCCGACGGTCGCCCTCGCATTGAACGATTCCGGCGCGCCGACGCTCTTCGACTTGATGGACTGCGGCGCGCCGTGGGCGGTGACGACCGCGGACACAACGAGAATGGCGGCTGACAGAACTCTCATGCATTAACTCTAGAAGCGAGCCTTGACACTGAACTATGCAGATTCGGCACGCTGTCCGAGCGCGGGCATCTGCAGTCCCGCGGGTGACTCGATCGGCGCCGCCGGGACGCGCGCCTCGACCACGGTGCCGCGTCCGGAAACGGACGAAATGGACAACGTGCCATCGAGCGACTGGATGCGCTCCCGCATGCTCACCAGGCCCAGGCCGCTCGCCTGGCGGCGGCCTTCGACGATGCCGCGGCCGTCGTCGGCAATCCGCAGCAGGAGCGTGCCGTCGTCGCCGCCGGCGAGCGCGACCTGCGCCGAGTGCGCGCTGCTGTGACGGACGACGTTGCTGAGCGCCTCCTCGACGACGCGGAAGAGGCATAGGGCGCGTTCGGCCGGAATCGGCGGCACGTTCTGGGACACGAAATCGACGGCCAGGCTCTGGCGCGACACCTCGCGGCAGTGCGCGCGGATCGTCGCCACCAGACCGAGCGCTTCCATCTTGGACGGATGCAGGCGATGCGAAATCGCGTGCACGTCGCTGGCGATTTCGGTCGTACGGCGCCAGGCCTCCTGCAGCACCGGAATGAGTGCCTCGGGTCGCGGCGGCGGGTGCGACGACAATTGCTGCAGATCGATCGCCAGCAGCGCCAGTTGCTGGCTGAGGTGATCGTGCAGTTCGCGCGCGATGCGGCGCCGTTCGTCGTCCTGCGCGCTCATCAGCCGGCGCGTGAGATCGCGCAGCGTCTGCTCGGCCTGCTTGCGCTCTGTGATGTCGAGGCAACCGCCGACGTAGCCGTGGAACGAGCCGTCGGACCCATAGCGCGGCACGCCGGTGTCGAAGAGCCAGCGGTACTGGCCGTCGTGCCGCCGGAGACGGAACTCGATCGTGAAGTGCTGCCGCAGGTAGGAGGCCCGCTGGTAGGCGTCGCGGCAGGCAGCGCGATCGGCGGAGTGCACTGCCTCGAGCCAGCCATCCCCCCGCTCCTCGTCGAGCGTGCGGCCGGTCATCTCGAGCCAGCCGCGATTGAAGTAGGTGCAATCCCCGTTGTCGCTCGACATCCAGATCGCCACCGGCAGGGCGTCGGCGAGGTTGCGGAAGCGGTCCTCGCTTTCACGCAGCACGATCTCCTGATGCTTGCGCGCGGTGATCTCGGTGTGCGCCACGACGGCGCCCCCTTCGGGCCTCCGGAGCGGCTCGGCGGTCATCGTGAACCAGCGGACGCCGGCGGCAGACTCGCAGCGGTATTCGATCTCGAGCCCGTGCTCGCCTCGGCAGGCGCGCTCGATGAGTTCCACCGCCTGGCGGGCTTCGTGCAGTCCGCGCCGCACCGCGCCGCGGCAGATCTCGAGATAGTTGGCGCCGGCACCGCCGACGGCAATCGAGCCACCATTCGACAGGGCAAATGCCCTCCAGGCATCGTTGACGGCGATGATCGCCCCGTCGCGGTCGATGACCGCGATGTGCGCCGGCAGCGAGTCGAGAATCGCGCCCTTGAGCGAATGACTGCCTTCCAGAGCGACCTGCGTCTGCTTGCGCTCGAGCAGGTTGCCGACGATGGTCCCCACCATCTTCAGCTGATCCGAGCAGGCCGCCCAGTCGATCGTGTCGTGACGCGCGAACCAGAACAGGGCGCCGGACGGGCGGCCGTCGCTGACGAGCGGCAGAGCGCGGGCATGGCACATGGGCCCGGCGCCGTTCAGTCGTCCCCGCAGGCTCGGCGGCAGCTCCGCGCGTGTCTCGAAGGCAGCCGACTGGCCGGCGGCGAGCGGGACGGACCGCCAGGCGGCGTCGCGCGGATCGGTCCCTGTCCAAGGCAGCACCCGATCCAGCCCGACCAGCGGCAGCAGGCGCTCGAGTGCCGGCTCGAGGTCGCCGGTGACGGCGGCGAGGGGCCGGTGCGCGACGACCGCGGAGAACTCCGAGAGCTGACGCTCGAAACGCAGCCGCTGCACGAGCGCGTCCTGGGATTCCCTCCGGCGGGCGCCGGCACGCACGAGCGCGAGAATCAGCGCGAACTGCGCGAAGAGGACCGCCATCGCGATGAGGATCGTGCCCCGGTATTGATCCCAGAGCGTCGGCTCGCGGAACTCGATCGACACCCCGGGCGGCAGCGTCGACGGGTCGACGTCGAACCGCTGCAGCTCGCGCCAGTCAGCGGCGACGACCGGGGGAGTCACCATCGGCGGTGGGATCTCGCCGGCCAGCATCCGAACCGCCTGCCGCCCGAGATCGAGACCATGACGCCGGAAATCGATCAGCGCGCCGCCCATCAGTCCGTGACCGAGGTGGGTTCCGGCCAGGCCGAAAATGGGGACCGTCGCCACGGCATGCAGCCGCTCGAGCGCGTCGACCGGCTGCAGCGGGCGGTTTGCGCCGTCGCGGGTCATCGACACGAACAGCACGATGGTGTCGGGCGGCAGGGCCGCAACCCGGCGCTCGAGCGCGTCGATCGACGACTGCGCATCGTACGAGACCGGGAATGCCGGATCGAATCCGGCGAGGTCCTGGCGCACGACGCGTTCCCAGCCGCGGTCGAAACCCGAGGCGCCGGTCACCACCAGGGCGCGGTGCGCTCGCGGGTAGACGGCGCGGGCGAACCGCAGCGTCTGCAGCGCATCGGCCCGCACGTAAACGACCGAGGCCGTGGGCGGCAGCGCATGCTCGTCGAAAAGACGTTCGTCGACGAAGCCGATCAGAATCGGGGTCCGCGGAAAGAGGATGGGGCGCTCGCGAAGGATGAACCGCGCCGCCGGCTGCGCGAAGGCCAGAATCAGATCGATCCGGGTGTCGGCGTATTTCTCGGCGAGTAGCGCGCCGAACCGATCGTCGTACCCCTCGGCGTCGCCGTTCCCGGTGTCGAAGTTCTCGATGTAGAACTCGACAGGTCCGGATGCGCTGGCGCGGATCGTCGTTTCAATGGTTTCGATGAGGATCGGGCCGCTTGGGAGATCCGACGATTCTCCGCGAAGAATCAGGACGGTCTTGGGCGTTGCCGCCCAGACCGCATGCGCTGCGGCCAGCGCGAGCACGAACACCGCGAAAATGCGGGGGGCTTTCATGCAGCTGAGGGCTTTGACGCGGACTACTGTATCGCGGTGCCCTCCCGTTTACCGCCTAGTAGATCTGACAGGCCTAGTGGGTAACCTGTTCACACTACGCGGTTTGGACTAGACGAAGTGATTCCGGATGGCGTACTGAATCAGCTCGGCGTTCGTCTTGATACTGAGCTGCTCCATCATCCGGTACTTGTGAAAGGCGACCGTGCGGGCGGTCACGTTGAGGATGCTCGCGACTTGCTTCATCGACTTGCCCTCGGCCAGCAGCTGGAGCACCTCCCGCTGACGGGACGTGAGCTGACGCGACGGGGTCTCCGACGTTGCGTGCATCAGCGAGCCCAACATCCCCTCGGTCACGAGTGGCGTGACGTAGGAGCGGTGTTTCATCGACTCGCGGATGGCGGTGAGCAGTTCCGAGCCGGCTGACCGCTTCAGGAGATACCCGGAGCCGCCGGCGCGGAACGCCTCCGCCGCCAGGTCGGGGTCTTCGTTCATCGTGACGAACACCAGACGGACGTTCTTGTCGAAAGCCTTGATCTGCCGCGCCGCCTCGAGGCCGTTGAGGAGCGGCATCGACAGGTCGAGCACGACGAGATCGGGACGGAGCTCCTGGACGGCCGCGACGAGCGCCCGGCCGTCGGCCACCTTGGCGATGATCTCGCACTCCGACGCCAGCAGCTTTTCGAACGCCTCGAGCAGTAGCGTGTGATCGTCCGCCAGGATGACCCGAGGCTTTCCCATGACTGCGCTCCCCATGAATCTACTCGATCGCCGGCAGGCGGAACGAAAAACAGGCGCCGCGATCCGGCTCGCTCTCGACCCAGAGGTCGCCGTCCATGCGCCGGATGAATTCCCGCGTCACGGCCATCGCATAGGCGTGCTGGGGCGTCTCGCCCGGGCCCTGGGGGCCGGGCTCGAGAATCGCCTGCTGCTCGTCCTGGCTGAGTCCCCGGCCGGAGTCCTTGATGCTGCAGACGACGCTCCCCGGCTCCGCCGTCACCCGGACCTGCACGGACCCGTGCGGGCTCGAGGCGCGGACCGCATTGCCGATCAGGTTGTCGGCGACGACGGCGAGGGCCACGCGATCGGCCCAGACGAGGGGCACCTGGCCGAGCCGGGTGGAAGTGATCTGCGGGGCGGCCGTCCCGGAGCGTTTCCGAAAGTAGTCGCAGGCGCGGTTCATCAGGATCGTGATGTTGATCTGATCGAGCTTGAGCGGAAAATCGCGGGGTGCCGACAGAGACACGAGCCGCCCGACCGAATGCTGCATCAGCTCAGCGGTGTGGCCGATGCCCTCGAGCCAGATCGGGACGTCCGGATCCTGCGAATCGCGCAGCGTGAGCTGGAGCATCTCGACGGTCGCGGATGTCACGGAAATGTAGTTGCTCAGGGAATGCGCGACTAGGCCCACGAGCGTCGGATTGAATGTCTGGATCATGTCAATTTCGGTCAGCGCGCGATCGAGCTCCGCCTTGGCTTCCGCGATAGCCGCCGCCGCCCGGGCCTTTGCGTCCATCGGCATCCTCCTCCGTCAATCCGCACGTGGAGGCCCTGTCAGTTTTGCCTGGCACGGCGCCAACTGTTCGCAGTTCTGCCGGCCGGCTGAACGCCATACCGTTCCCAGCGACAGGCAGGACTTCCTGATGGAACAGATCATCCCGACGACCTCACGTGCCGGTCGTGCGCGTCTGCGCGCGCCGCACATCATCAAGCGGCTCGACGCGTTCCTCCGGGAACACCTCGACGAACCGATCCACATGGCGCAGCTCTGCGATGCCACCGGCGTCAGCGAACGCAGCCTGCGCAATGCGTGCCATGCGGTCTGCGGCACCAGCCCGAAGCGCTATCTGACGCGTCGCCGCCTCGACGCCGTGCGACTCGCGCTCGCCGAGGCGCGTCCCGGACAGGACACGGTCACCCGCATCGCCACCGACTACGGGTTCTTCGAGCTCGGTCGGTTTGCCGGCATCTACACATCTGTGTTCGGCGAGCGGCCGTCCGACACGCTGCGCAGCGGCGCCAGCGTCAGCGCCGCCTAAAAGTAGTCGGCGCGGCGGTGCACGGACTATGCGGATTCGGCAGATCAGAACGTCCAGCCGAACGACAGCGACAGCCCCAGGTCGTTCTGCTTCGCCGACGTCGACTTGGGCCGGTTGTCGTAAGTGTCGAAGCCGCTGAAACTGACGTAGAAGTCTCTGAAGATCTCACGCTTGAACCGTGCATCGCCGTTCAGGCGGACCCGCCCGGGGTCGTCGAGGCTGGGGAAGACCAGCAGCCCGAAGTCAATCCGCGTCGTTGGATAGTCGTAGGTGAAGAACGAGAACGTCGTCACCACGACCGCGTCGACGTTGGTCACCGACGAGGCGTCGACCGGCTTTTCCTGGCCAAGAGCCATGCCACCGGCGAGCAGCATCTCGGCGTGCGAAGTGCGAGTCACGTAGCGGCCGAGCGACTCGGCCACCGTGCCGCGGACGGTGAACCCGAGCTCGCGGTTGCCTTCCGCCAACCCTAGCGTCGACACGATCCACGGTCCCCGGTAGCGCGAATAGGTCGTACTGGCCGTGTACCGCGCCGTATCCGGCTCCTCCTCCTGGTGGGTCAGGTTCGTCGAGAGTTTCGCATCCACCGCGTACTGCGGACGCCGGTAGCGGGCGTCGGCATTGAGCGCCAGTTCGGCGATGCCGCTCGACTTCGTGTAGGTGCCGCCGAGATCGAACGACCCGTCGATCCGGCTCCAGAAGGTCTTCTTGATGTGCTCGAACGAGACGACGTCGCTCATGCTCGGCGAGGAGACGCCGCCGATGCCCTCGACCAGGACGGTCCGGCCGGCCGACGTGCCCGGACGGAGCCGGCCGAGCAGTTGGGAGCCGTCGCGCAGCGTCAGGTCGTACACGTCCGCGGTCGTGACTGACGCGATCTTGTCCCACTCGATCGCAATCGTGCCGGCATCGTCGGTCTTGACCTGCAGCTTGCCCTGCCGCATCTGCACGACCTCGCAGGTGAGGCGGTCGCCGTTGCGGAGGACGACGACGTCGGTTTTCGCCGCGGCGGCCTCGCGGGCGGCGCCGAGGAGCAGCGCGAGCGCGATGGTCGCGGCCCAGGCGGCGCGAGACACGTTGAACTACCGGGCGTGAACCGTCGCCGTCAGGGTCAGCGGCTTGTCGGCGTAGTTGTCGATGCGCACGCCGGTCTCGCCGCCAGGCTTGACGCGGGCGGCGGCCGCCATGGTGCCTGTGCCGTGCCCGGTCTTGTCGAACGTGAGCTGCATCACCGCGACTTCGTAGCCGGCGGTCGGTTTCGAGCCGCGGCGTCCCTGGCCGACGAACCCGACAGGCTGGTCGGTCACAATCGTGACGACCCGCCCGGTGTCGGTGTCGACGCTGCGCGCCCACCGGATGGCAAACTTGTCACCGGCGACGTCGAGCGTGCCCGCCCGCGGTGCCTCGCGCAGCGCGTTCACGAAGCCGGGGTAGCCGTTGTACTTGAGCGCGTCCGTCATCTTCGTGCGCTCGTGCTCGGGCGTATAGCGGTCGATCTGCACGGTCAGCGGGACCGTCAGCGTGCCTTTGGCGTTGGCGCCGGCGGTCGCCGTGGCGACGACGTCGAAGGTCTCCGGACCGCTGGCGGGCGCTCCGGCGGACGGCGCCTGCGGCGCGGCCAGCGCGAACGCCAGCACGATGATGGGAACACTGGCTGAAAACACAGTCACAGCGGCTCCTTCCTGACGAGCCGTAGCGTACGAAGCGACGCGCCGGCGGGGCTATGCTATTTCGGCAGCGTTGCATGATGCCGGAATCGCATAGGCGCGCGTCGGCCGGACACATATCGTCGGCGTTATGACGGGCCCTTTATTCCTGTCTCGCCCGCTTGCCGTCATCGTCGCCACCCTGGCAATGACGACAGGTCTGGCGGCCGTGGCGACCGCACAGGACGACACCATCCCAGACAGCCGCGCCGCGACGATCGAGCAGGCGCAGACACAAAAATCGACGGAGCTCCACCCGTTCGAGCCGAACAAGGTCGAGGCGGTACTTGATCGCGTCGAGAACACGCTGCTCAACGGCGGAGTCAGCGTCCACCCGTTCTTCGAGAACGCCTACTCCGGCGGCGGCTTTACGCTCGGCGCGGGCTATGCGACACGAGTCAGCTCGTACAACGTGCTGGACGTGCGCGGCAGCGTCACCTTCAAGGGCTACACGCGCATCGAGACGGCGTTCCTGGCGCCGCGCCTGTTCGACCGCCGCGGAACGCTCACCCTCATCGGCGGCTGGCGGAACGCGACCCAGGTCGGCTTCTACGGAATCGGCCACGCGAACACGTCGGTCCACGACCGCGCCAACTACAGCTTCACGCAGCCCTACGCGTCGGCGGCCTTGAGCGTGATGCCGACGCGCAAGCTGCTCGTGCTGGCCGGCGCCCTCGACGTCGCCAAGTGGGACGTCGGCCCAGGAAAGGGATCGGATCCGTCGGTCGACGAGGTCTACACGCCGGCCACGCTGCAGGGACTGGGCGCGACCCCGACCTACCTGCACTCGCAGGGAACGATCGGCCTGGATTTCCGCCCCGCGCCGGGGTACGCGCGCCGAGGCGGCTACTACGCCGTGACCCTCGAGGACTATCACGACACGCAGGGGCTCAATGGGTTCCGGATGACCGACTACGAGGCCATCCAGCACATTCCCATCCTGCACGACGTGTGGGTCGTGTCGCTGCACGGGCTGGTCGAGTTGAGCAACGCAGCCTCCAACCAGGTGATTCCGTATTTCATGCTGCCGTCGCTTGGCGGCGGCTCCTCGCTGCGCGGCTTCAGCAGCTGGCGCTTCCGCGATCTGAACAGCCTGCTGCTGCAGGCCGAATGGCGCATCCTGGCCAACCGGTTCATCGACACGGCCGTGCTCTACGATGCCGGCCGCGTCGCGGCCCGACGCAGCGATCTGACCGACGGACCGCTCAAGAACGACTACGGCCTGGGATTCAGGCTCCATGGACCGATGACCACGCCGCTACGCATCGAATTCGTCCACAGCAACGAGGGGCTCAGCCTCGTGTTCTCCTCCAAGGCGGCGTTCTGACCATGGCCAGGTTCCCGCGCACCTCCGCCGCGCTTGCCCTCGCGCTGGGGCTCGGCGTCGCGCTCGCCGCCGCGCCGGCCCCGAGGTTCTACGCGGACGATCCGCTCGCCCGCGAGCCCGAGAGCCGCGACGCCTCCAAGGCGGCGCCGTTCGACATCGGCCTGCTCTACGAGATCACCTACAACCTGTTCGTCACCCAGTCGCGGCAGCCGTCGAACGTGCGCGCGAAGAACGCCAACACGATCGACGAGGTGCCGGACTCGAGCTGGTTCACCAACCGGATGCTGCCCCGCACCATCGCAGCCGGCGACCTGCTCCGCGGGCCCAACGAAGGGCCGCCGCCCAACCCGCAGCGCTGGGTGATTTCCCGGGAGAAGAGCGCGGGGGCGTCACCGGGCTTCACCGCGTCCGACGCCAGCGGCCAGACGTGGTTTCTCTCCTGCGATACCCCGGGATGGGCCGAGGGGGCCAGCGGCGCGACGGTCGTCGCCACCAAGATCTTCTGGGCGCTCGGCTACAACCAGGTCGAAACGTTCGTGACCCGCATCGACCGCTCGCGTCTCGTCATCGGCGACAAGGCCACGGTCAAGCGGCCGACCGGTAAACGTACGCCGATGCGGCCCGACGACGTAAACGCCGTGCTCGAACGCTGCGCGTCGAACGCTGACGGCACCTACCGCGTCGCCGCCGGCCGGCTGCTGACCGGCAAGGTGCTCGGACCGTTCCGTTACGACGGCACGCGGCCGGACGACCCCAACGACACGGTCGAACACCAGCACCGCCGCGAGCTGCGTGCCTTGCGCGTGTTCGGCGTGTGGACGAACCTCAGCGATCTGAAGGCGGGCAACACGCTCGATACCCTCGTCGAGGCCGGCGGCAAGTCCGTGGTCCGGCACTACCTGCAGGACGTCGGATCGACGTTCGGGATCGCGCCGCCTCAGGGACCGCGCGACTGGGACGACGGCTTCGAATACTTCTACGAGGGGGACGCGCTGCTCAAACGACTGGTGTCGTTCGGCTTCGCGCTGAGCCCCTGGCAGACGGCGCACTACACGGAGTACCGCTCGGTCGGCCGGTTCGAGTCACAAACGTTCGACCCGCGTACCTGGAAGCCCCACACGCCGACGCTCGCCTATCTCGAGATGCAGCCCGACGACGCGTTCTGGGCGGCGAGGCGGGTCGCCGCCTTCGACGACGACACGATCCGCGCGCTCGTGCACACGGGCGAGTTCAGCGACCCGAAGGCGGAGGCCCACCTGGCGACGATCCTGATGCAGCGGCGCGACAAAATCGCCCGCGCCTACCTGCCGGCGGTGAACCCGATCGTCGACGCGCGCCTCGACGCAAGCGCCGAACTGTACTTCGAGAACGCCGCCGTACGCGCCAACGTCGCCCAGGCGCCGTCCGAGTATCTGACCACGTGGTTCCGGTTCGACAACCTCACCGGCGAGACACAACGGATCGGCGAGGCGCGGGCCGCCGGCACGGCGTTGAAGGCGCCTGGCGCGCTGCCGTCATCGCCCGGAGACTTCGTCCAGATCGACGTCGCTGCCGGCGCGGCGGCGCCTGCCGCATGGCAGAAACCGGTGCACCTGTTCTTCCGGCGCAGCGGCGCCGGATGGACGCTCACAGGAGTCGACCGTGGCGGCCGCTGAACCAGGCGCACAGCCGGCGAAAGGGACGCTCGAGCGGCTCCTCTCGCCGATCGCCGACGTCCATGCAGGGGAGGCGGCCGGCGTCCTGCTCCTGACGACGATGATGTTCCTGCTGCTCAGCGGCTACTACCTGCTGAAGACGGCGCGGGAAGTGTTCATCCTCTCGGAAGGGGGGGCCGAGGTGAAGAGCTACGCATCGGCCGGTCAGGCCCTGCTGCTGCTGATCCTCGTGCCGGCGTACGGCGCCTTCGCGTCGCGGGTGAACCGCATCCAGCTCGTGTCGTGGGTTTCGCTGTTCTTCGCCTCGAACATCGTCCTGTTCGCGCTGGCGGAGCGCGCCGGCCTGCGCGTCGGCGTGCCCTACTTCCTGTGGGTCGGCATCTTCAACGTCATGGTGATCGCCCAGTTCTGGGCGTTTGCCAACGATCTCTACACGCCGGAACAGGGCAAACGGCTCTTCCCGTTGATTGGCGTCGGTAGCAGCCTCGGCGCGTGGCTCGGCTCGGTGCGGGCCGGCGTGGTGATGGAGACGTTCGGGCCGATGCGGCTGCTCGCCGGCGGCACGGTGGCGCTCGTCCTGTGCGTGCTCCTGGCCCGGCTGGCCAATCGGCAGATCAGCAGTACGGACCGGTCCAAGCCGCAGGCGCGGATCGAGGATGCGCCGGTCGGCGACGGCCAGAGCGGCTTCGGCATGCTCTTCTCCGACCGCTACCTGATGCTGATCGGGCTGCTCGTCCTGCTGCTCAACGTCGTCAACACCGGCGGCGAATACCTGTTCGGGCGCTTCGTCGTCCAGGACGCGGTGGCGCGGTTCGGCGACGGCGCCGCCAGCCAGGCGGCGCGCGGCCAGTACATCGGCGCCACCTACGCCGGCTTCTTCAGCTACGTGAACCTGATCGGCCTGCTGCTGCAGATGTTCGTCGTGTCGCGGGTCTTCAAGTATCTCGGCGTCGGCCGCTCGCTGCTGATTCACCCGATCGTCGCCGGCGCGGGCTATCTGCTGATGCTCGGCGTGCCGTCGTTCGGGGCGATGCGGATCGTCAAGACGGTGGACAACTCACTCGACTACTCGCTGAGCAACACCACCAAGCAGGCGTTGTGGCTGCCGACCAGCCGCCAGGCGAAGTACAAGGCGAAGCAGGCGGTCGATTCCTTCTGCGTCCGCGCTGGCGACGTGATCTCGGCCGCCATCGTCTACACCGGCGAGCTCGCGTCGTTCGCGATTCCGGTGTTCGCAGCGATCAACATCGCGCTCACCGTCGGCTGGCTGGCCGCGGCCATGGCGCTCAACCGCCGACTTGCGGCGCAGAACGGCCGGGGCAGCGACTTGTGAAGCTCGGCTTGACCGCGAAGGTCTTCATCGGCCTCGCGGCCGGGATCGCGGTCGGCCTGTTCATTGGCGAACGCGCGGCGTCGCTGCAGGTGTGGGCAGACGCCTACATCAAGCTCCTGCAGATGACGGTGCTGCCGTACGTGGCGATGTCGCTCATCGGCGGTCTCGGCTCGCTCACCCGGCAGGAGGCGGCGCGGCTCGGCTCGCGGGTCGGCCTGCTGCTGCTCGGCTTCTCGGTCGTCGCGCTCGCCGCGGTATTCCTGTTCCCGCTGATGTTCCCGCCGATTCAGTCGGCGTCGTTCTTCAGCACGACGCTGCTCGAAGACACGCCGCCGCTCGACCTGATCGGGCTCTACATCCCCGCCAATCCGTTCTACGCGCTGGCCAATAACGTCGTTCCCGCGGTGGTCCTGTTCAGCGCCCTGCTCGGCGTGGCGCTCATCGGCGTGCGCGACAAGCAGATCGCGCTCGGCGTGATCGCCGTCCTCAACAACGCGCTCGAGGGCGTCGCGCGTTTCATCGTCTCGCTGACACCCTACGGCCTGTTCGCCATCGCGGCCGTCGTCGCCGGCACGTTCGACCCCGAGCAGGCGGCCAAGCTGCAGGTGTACCTGCTGGCTTACGTGGCGATCGCGCTGCTGCTGACGTTCTGGGTGCTGCCCGGCCTGGTGGCGGCGCTCACGCCGATCCCGCACCGCGCGGTGCTGTCGTGCACGCGCGACGCGCTGGTGATGGCCTTCACCACCGGCAGCCTCTTCGTGGTGCTGCCGCTGCTCGTCGAGAAATCGCGCCAGCTGCTGCGCACCTACGCAGCGTTGCCCGGCGAGGACGAGCGGCTGCCCGAGGTGATCATTCCCGCGGCCTACAATTTTCCGCACACCGCAAAGATCATGTCCCTCAGCTTCGTGCTCTTCGCCGCCTGGTTCTCGGGCGCGCCCCTGCCGCTGAAGGACTATCCGGCGCTCGGGACGACGGGGATCCTGACGCTGTTCGGCAGCCTGAACGTGGCGGTGCCGTTCCTGCTCGACATGTTCCACGTGCCCGCCGATACGTTCCAGCTGTTCCTGGCGACGAGCGTCGTCAACGCGCGGTTCGGCACGCTGCTCTCGGCCGTCCACACGATTGCGGTCGCCCTCATCGGCGCCTGCGCGGCTGGCGGCGCGCTCCGGTTCGACGCCGGGAAGCTGCTCCGTTTCGCGCTGACAACCGCCATGTTCGTCGTCGCGACGGTGGGCGGCACGCATCTGGTCGCCGAGCGTTTTGCCGGCTCCGGCTACGACCGCGACAAGGTGCTCGCCGGCATGCACGCGATCAGGAACCGCGGCGAGGCGCACGTCTTCGACTCAGCCGCGCCGGCGCTTCCGCCGCTGACGGGATCGGTGCTCGACCGCATCCGCTCGCGGAAGCTGGTGCGCGTCGGCTACTTCGAGGACAGCCTGCCCTACGCCTTCACCAACAGCGCCGGCGAACTGGTCGGCCTCGACGTGGAAATGGCCTATCAGCTGGCGCGCGATCTCGGCGTCGGCCTCGAGCTGGTGCCGGTCAGCCGCACGCTGTTCAGCCAGGGCCTCGATCCTGCGCTGTGCGATCTCGTCATGTCCGGGGCGGTCGTCACCGCGGATCGCGCGCTGCACGTGCTCTATTCGACGCCCTACCTCGACGAAACGCTCGCCTTCATCGTCGCCGACTACCGCCGCGCCGAATTCGCGACGTGGGACGACGTCGTCGCGCAGGGCAAACTGCGCCTCGGCGTCCCTGGCGCCAGCTACTACGTTGACAACATCCGCGCGCGCGTCCCCATGGCGCAGCTCTCCGTCTTCACTGACGTGCAGAGCATGTTCGCGCAGTCGGGACAGCTCGACGCATTCATCCTGACCGCCGAACGCGGCTCAGCCTACACGCTGCTGCACCCGGAGTACTCGGTGGTCGTCCCGAAGCCGCAGCCGATAAAGGTGCCGCTCGCGTATGTCATCGCCGGCCGCGATGGCCCGCTGGCGACAGTGATCGACACATGGATCGATCTGAAGAAGAAGGACGGGACGATCGACGAATTGTTCGCGCACTGGATCCAGGGGCGCAACGCCGTACCGCACGTGCGGCGGTGGTCGGTCATGGATGACGTGCTGCACTGGTGAGCGGCGGCCTGGCCGCGACTGCCACGGCCCGGACGTTTGCCCGGAAGACGCGGCCCGCGCTCAGGCCGGGCGGGGCCGCTTCAGGCCGAGCTTGACCATTCTGGTCTCGAGGGTCGTCGGACGCAGGCCGAGGCGATCGGCGGCGCCGCCGACGCCGCGAATGCGCCAGCCGGAGCTCTCGAGCACGCTGCGAATGTGCTCGCGTTCGACGTCGCAGAGGCGCGCGCTGCGCGCCGAGGTGCCGGAGGGGGCCTGCGGCACAGCGATCGCCAGTCGCGGCCCGCGCGCGGTAATCATCGCGCGCTCGACGACGTTGCGGAGCTCGCGGACGTTGCCGGGCCAGGTGTACTGGCGCATCGCGACCAAGCTCTCCTCATCGATGCTGTCGATCTGCTTGCCGAACGCCTTGGCGAACTCGAGCACGAACCGCCAGGCGATGAGCACCACGTCGTCGCCGCGGTCGCGCAGCGGCGGCACGACGACCGGAAACACGTTCAGCCGGTAGTAAAGATCGTCCCGGAACGTGTCCTCGGCGATGCGCTGCTCGAGGTTGCGGTGGGTGGCGGCAATGATCCGGGTGTCGACGCGGATGGTGCGCGGACTGCCGAGGCGTTCGATTTCGCGCTCCTCGAGGACGCGCAGGAGCTTGATCTGGACTTCGAGCGGCAGGTCGCCGATCTCGTCGAGGAACAGCGTCGATCGGTCGGCCAGCTCGAAGCGGCCGATCTGGCGGGCCAGCGCGCCGGTGAACGCTCCCTTCTCGCGTCCGAACAGCTCGCTCTCGATCAGGGTGCCGGGAATGGCGGCGCAATTGACGCGGACCATGTTGCGGCCGCGGCGCGCGCTGCACTGGTGGATCTCGGTGGCGAGCAGCTCCTTGCCGGTGCCGGTCTCGCCGAGCAGGAGGACGGTCGAATCGGTCGCCGCGACCTGGTGAATCTGTTCGATGACGTAGCGCATCGCCGGGCTCTGTCCGACGATCGACTGACCTTCCGCGATCTGAGGATCGGTGAAGGGAGCGACGCCGCCGGGCGCGGCCCGGCGCGCCGGCAGCGGCGCAAACGGGTGACTGTCGGTGGGATAAGAGCGAATGAGTGACGGATGCATAAAAGGAGAATCCTTCGCAGTCACGATGGAGAGAGATCTTCGGCGACCCAGCTGGCCGCCTGTAGGGCGTCGCGGCTCCTGAAATACACCACCGGCGCCTTGCGCAGCCCGGCCCCGGCGAACATCAGCGCCTCGCTTTGCCACCGCTCGTCGCCGACGATCGCGATCCGCTCGATGTCGCTGCCGTGACGGATGTAGAAGCCGAGATCGCGGCCGGCGCCGTTGTCCCAGCCCTCGAACTCCTTGAGCACGATCAGCAGACGGAGGCGGCCGCCGCGGCGGATCTCCTGAGCGGCGGCGCGCTGCAGCGCCTTCAGGCCATCCTCGGTGAGCCGCCCGCTGATGTCGGCGCGATAGACGTTGGCGCCGTCGCTCCGGAGCGCCGGTGCGGGGGCTGGCGCCGGCCTACTGGACCTTGCCGACCTTGACAACCTTGACGAGGCGAACTTTCTCGCTGCCATAACCATCGGTGACGATCGCTCCATTCTCCAGCTTCACTTTGACCGCCGGGTCGAGCTCGCCGTCGCCGCTGTCGCTCCCGTCGAGCACGAGCAGCGCCAGCGCGAGGTCATAGCCCGCCTTGGGTTTCGCGTTCTTCTCGCCACCGCCGAGGAAATAGACCGGTTGGGCCGTCACCACGGTGATCAGGCGGCCGCTGGCGGTCGGCCGCGCATAGGCGTACTTGATCGGCGTCTGCTTCTCGACGACCGTAATGGAGCCAAGGTCGGGCAGCGACGCGAGCTGCTTCTTCAGCGCGGACTGGTCGTGCGCCAAGAGCGCCACTTTCAACTTGTCGCGATCGGCATCGGCGATGAACCGATCGATGTGGACCGTCACCGGCAGCGACGCCTTCTTGGCGGGCGAACTGATCGTCGCGGTCGCGGTAAAGGTGAGATTGGCGTCCTGCGCCGACAGCGACGCAGCGGCCAACAGCACGCCGAGGATCGTTTTCGTGGTCGTGGTCACGTCCATCCTTCGAGGTCCGTCTGCGACCATACGCCCTGCCTACCGGCGCGGCCTATGCGGAATCGGCACGGGGCCCCGCTCAGCCGACCTTCTTCCAGGTGATCGTCGCGGTCGTCGCGCCGTCGGCGTTCTTCGTCGTGGTCTTGAGCAGATCCCCGTCGAATTGGTACGACCGCACATGGCTCGGATCGATCTTGGGATCGACGCGGCGCTGGTCCGGTGTAGCCGCGGTGATACCGCCGATCCGCAGCAGGTGCTGATCGGCATCGATGGTGACGCGGCCGGTCAGGTCGAGATCCGCCGGCTCGATGTGCTCGCCGCCCGTGATCCGTCCCTTGATCGCCAGGTTACCGAACTCGTCGTAGGTCAGCACGCCGTTCGCCTGCGCGGGATACTTCTGCCCGTCCGCGGTGTAGACGTCGAGCGAGACGAGTTGCCAGGTACCCTTCAACTGGCGGCGCACGGCCTCGATGGACGTCGGGCCGGTGTCAACGTCACCCATCTTCACCGGACGCGCGCGCGGCGCGCCGGGACATGCGGTCAGACACGCCGCCGCGAGCGCCATCGCCGTCCCGACGACGAACCTGCGTTTCATGTGCATACAACATCACCTCGCTCGTGTAGGAGCCACTGTCAGGAGTGCAGGGAGCCGTCATGAAAAGCGACAGGGGACTGTCAGTAGTACAGGTCCCTTCTGGTAGTCGGCGCAGTTCCCCGCCAGCGCGCCCCACACCTACATTTTATTCATATTGGAGGAACACATGTTTCGCAGGTTCGGACTCGTTCTCGGTGCCGCGCTGATCGCGGCCTCTCCCGCTGGCGCGCAGGACGTCAAGCCAATCCAACTCACGATCGGCGGCGGCTATACCAGCGCCCTCGGCACCATCCACGACCACGTCGCAAATGGCGGCAACTTCACCATCGGTCTGCTCTTCAACACGAAGTCGCCGGTGTCGTTCCAGGCGGAGTACGGATACAACGGCTTCATGAAGAAGGAGCTGGACTTCAACGTCGCGTCGAACCCGATCAACCCGGGCGTTCCCACACCGTTCTTCGCCGACGGGAACATGCAGTATTTCGACGGTAATCTCGTCTTCCAGCCGAAGACTCCCGGCAAGGCCAGCGGCTATGCCGTCGTCGGCGGCGGCTACTATCACCGTCCGGTCAACATCACCACCCCGGGCGTCGGCTACACGACGGTTTGCGATCCCTGGTGGTACGTCTGCTACCCGGCGCTCGTGCCGGTCGACCAGGTGATCGGTGAACGCAGCGCCAACGACTTCGGCATGGACTTCGGCGGCGGCGTCGACTTCAAGCTGTCCGAGCACGCCTCGATTTACGTCGAAGCCAGGTTCCACTACATCTGGGGACCGACCGTCTCGCAGGCGAACGTTCCGGCAGGCCAGACGCCGACAACCTTGAAGGCCAACGGCGAGTTCCTGCCGATTACCGTCGGCTTCCGCTTCTAGTATTGTCCGAGGGGCGTCGCCCCTCGGACTCCCCTACACGCGCTCTCGCTCGCCGCTGCGCCGCTCGCTCCGATCTCGTGGCTCGTTCGCGGTGCTCACTCGCGACCTTCCTGTCCGACGGGCGTTTTGCCCCTCGGGCTCCCCTACACGCGCTCTCGCTCGCCGCTGCGCCGCTCGCTCCGATCTCGTGGCTCATTCGCGGTGCTCACTCGCGACCTTCCTGTCCGACGGGCGTTTTGCCCCTCGGACTCTCCCTACGCTCGCTTCAGCGTGAAACGGCCGGCTGGGTCTTCACCCCCGGCAGCGGCGCAGCAGCCGCCGGGAATGCGGCCCGGAAATCCTCTCCCAGCAGGGCACCGACCGTTGCGGCAAGCTGCGAGGTTGTTGCCGTGGCCCCTTCACGGACGCCGGCCGGCCCGGTGCCTGGCCCGAGCATCGCCAGCCATGTGGTTTCCGCCGCCGGCACGTCGCGGCCGTGATCGGTCCAGTCCTTGGTGCCGGCGCCGCGTCCGTGATCGGTCGTCACGATGAGCGCCGTGGTCCCTTTGTAGGCGGGCAGCGATTGCAGCCGTTCCCACAGCCGGCCGAGAAACCGATCGCTCCTGAACGCCGCGTCCAGGTAGAGATCGTAACGCCCGCCGTGCGCCCACTCGTCGGTTTCACCGAGCATCACATACAGCACGCGCGGTTGCCGGACGCGCAGGGCTTCGAGCGCCGCCTGCATCACCGGCGCATCGAAGATCACGTCCTCCCAGTAGCGCGGCAAATCGTCGGTCAGGTCGTTGATCGCCCGTTCGCGGTCGCTGCGCGGCGACGGCACCGGGACCTTCGCGCCGACCGGGAGGTGGCTTCGCTCGACGTTGAGGATGAACGGCAGGACGTCCCAGTCGCCGACGGCGTAGACCTTGCCGTGTAATCGCGGACGGCCGTCGAGCCACTCGAGCACCGTGACGTTGGGGTTGGGAACCTTGTCGTTGCTGTCGACGCGCGGGTCGGCCCGTCCGGTCAGCATCTCCGAGTAGCCCGGATACGAGAACCACAGCCCGTTGGTCAGATGCACGCGGCTCTGGCGAGACGGATCGCCGAGCACCACTCCCTGCGTCGCCAGCGTGCCCCAGAAGAACGGCATCAGGGCCGTGCGTCGCGCCTCGACGTCTTCACGCCAGAAGCGCTGCTCGGCCGCGGAGGGCTTTCCGTCGGAGGTCTTCTTGAAATACGCGCGATCCGCGCCGCCGAACACCTCCTGCCATCGCATGCCGTCGATGGTCACGATGACGACGTTGCGGACCGGCGCCGGCTCTGGTGCCGGCGCCAAGGCGAGCAGCAGCGGGAAGATCAGGACTGGCAGTACACGGGTGCGGTGCATGGGCGGCATTGTATGCCCGCCCATCCACCCGCCATTCGCTCACCCGATCCGTCAGACGGCCTTGGCGTCGAGGTCAATCTGCAGCGAGCCGCGATACGCATTCGAGACGGGGCACTTGCCTTCCGCCTCGCGCGCCACCGCCGGGAAATCTTCCTTGGAAATCCCGGTCAGCCCGTGCGCCACCACGGTCAGCTTCGACGAGAGAATCTTGATGCCGGCGTCGCCCTTGTCGGCGGTGACGGTGGCGCTGACCTCCGACCGGGCGATCGAGCCGCCCTTTCGCCCGACCGTCGCGTTGAGCGCCATCGCGAAGCAGGCGGCGTGTGCGGCGGCCATCAATTCTTCAGGGCTCGTCTGCCCTTCCGGGTCGCCGACGCGGCGGGGGAAGCTGACCGGCAGGTCGAAAGCGCCGCTGCCGGCCTTGGCCGTTCCCTTCCCTTCCATGATCGGTCCTTCCCAGTTCACGGTCACGTTGCGCGAAAACGTCGCCATCGGGTCCTCCTCACGGGCGGCGGCCCCGAAGGGTCCGCTCGCCGTCATTTTTTCTGCGGGCCGGCGGTCAGCATCAACTGCACGAACACGCCGGCGACACCAAGCCCGGCCCAGACGAACAGGATCCAGTACTGTCCTGGCGCCGGGTTCATCGGATAGGCCAGCCATACATTATTGCGCGCCGCCCCCTCGAGTGCCATGCGCCGACCCATCAGTGCCAGCGCGCCGACCACGATCGTCCACGCGCCGCCGAACGACGTGGCCGCGATGATCACGTAGCGCTGCAGCGCGAGCGCGCCGAGCGCGCCGGCGATCGAGAACGCGATGACGACGAGCGCACCGGGTTCGCGGCCGAGCGACGCCCAGATCACGCTTGCCGCCAGTGCGCCGACGCCGGCACCGACCAGCGCCACGCCGACGAAGTAGGCCGTGATCAGAATCAACGCGCCGACGACGCCGCCGGCGAGCGCGCCGCCGATCATCCAGACGGTGTGCTCGGTGCCCATGGCGCTGCTCGCGAAGAGCGCGCCGAGGATGAAACCGTAGATGCCGAGCACCAGCCGGAAGGCGCGGTAGCCCGCGAAACAGGCGACGAGTCCGCCGGCGAGCAGGACGATCGCGGCAGGTGTCTGCAGAGACGCCGGCAGCATGAAGTAGGCGATTATAGTCCGGACCACATGCCACGCGTCAGCGTCTCCGGCCTCCTCACCACGCTCGCGGGGCTCGCCTTGCTCGCCTTCGTCGTCTCGCGCGTCGGCGTCGCCGAGATCGCGACCGACGTGCGACAGGTCGGCTGGGGGCTGCTGATCGTCATCGCGATCGGCGGCCTGCGTTTCCTGCTCCGCGCGCTGGCGTGGCGGTGGTGCCTCGATCCGCCATACACGCTCGCAGTGCGCCACGCCTTTGCGGCAGTCATCTGCGGCGACAGCCTCGGCAACCTGACGCCGCTCGGGCCGCTGGTCGGCGAACCGGCCAAGGCGGCGCTGGTGCGGCGCTACACGGCGCTCGGGCCGGCGGTCACCGCGCTGGCGATCGAAAACCTGCTCTATACGCTTTCGGCGGCGGCGATGATCGCGGCCGGGATGATCGCGTTGATCGCGCACTTCGAGCTGCCGTCGGCGATTCGCGGGATCGGCCTGGTCGCGATCGGGGGAACGGTTGTCCTCTTCGCCGTGTCGCTGGCGGTGCTCTGGAAACAGCCGGCGCTGATCAGCCGTGCGCTCGGCGTCACACCGCGGCTCTCACGCCACGCCGATCGCGTGCGCGCCCTCGAATCGGAGATCTACGGGTTCGCGCGCCGCCGGCGCGCCGCCCTGCCGGGGCTCGCCGCGGCGGAAATCGGTTTCCACGCGCTCGGCGTCGCGGAAGCCTACTTGACCCTGTGGCTGTTGAACGGCGCGCCGCCGTCCATCCTGACCGCGTTCATCCTCGAGACGGCGAATCGTCTCGTCACCGTGGTCTTCAAGTTCGTCCCGCTGCGGCTTGGCGTGGACGAGGCAGCGACGGCGTTTCTGACCCAGCAGGTGCTCGGCCTCGGCGCGCGTCCTGGCCTCTCGACCGCGATCGTGCGCAAGGTGCGCGTGCTGTTCTGGGCGGTGGCCGGCGGACTCGTGCTCGTGCGCGAAGGGTTCACCCCGGCGACGCTGCGGGTGGATCCGCCGTCCTGATGCCAGCGGCGTCAGGGCAGGTGGGAATCGCGCGTCTCACGCGCGCCCGGCGCGGCGCTCGGTGCGCGCCAGCGCCACCGCGAGGAGGATCGCCGGGATGCCCAGCAGGCCGGCCCCGATGAAGAAGAGAGCGTAACCCTGGAGCAGCGTGCGTCCGCTGGCCAGCGATTCGACCATCACGCCGGAGAACCCCTTCGTGAACTTGCCGACGTAGGTATACGCGGAGCTGAGGAGCGCGTACTGGGTCGCCGTGTAGCCGACGCTGGTCAGGCTCGACATGTAGGTGACGAGCGCGACCCCGGCGAACGCCGCGCCGAAGTTGTCGCAGATCATCACGGTCGCGAACACCCGCACGTTCGGGCCGGTCGAGGCGAGCACCGCGAACGCGGCGATCACGGTGCTCTGCAGGAACAGCCCGATGATCAGCGTTCGAAAATACCCAAGCCGCACCGCGCTGAGACCCCCGGCCGCAATCCCCAGCAGCGATCCCACCAAGCCGACCGATGCGCGAACGGCGCCAACGGTGTCCTTCGACAGTCCCAGGTCGTGGTAATACGGATTCGCCATCGGCCCCATCAGGAACTCCGGCAGCCGGTAGAGACTGATCATCGCGAGCATCAGCAGCGCGACCGCGCCGTGAACCCGGAAGAACTCGGTGAACGGACCGGTGACCGCGTCGACGAACCCGCGGATGCTCGTCAGTCCTGCGGTGCCGGCGCCTGCCGGCTGCTCGACCCGCGCCGGCTCGACGGCCGCGATGCTCGCGCCCATGCCGATTCCCATCAGCGCCGCCATCAGCGCGTAGGACACCGGCCATCCGAGATGGTTCGCCGAGATCAGGATCAGCGCCTCGCTCGCGAGCAGCGCCGCGCGGTAGCCGAGCTGGTACGCCGCCGACAGCAGCCCGAGCTCGTCGGAATCGCGCGCCGCCTCGATCCGCCAGGCGTCGACGACGATGTCCTGCGTCGACGATGCGAAGGCGACAATCAGCGCGAGCACGCCGACGACCGTGAGCCCGTGCTTCGGGCCCGAGGCGGCCATGGCGAGCAGGCCGGCCGCCACCAGCGTCTGCGTCAGCAGCATCCAGCTCCGGCGCCGTCCCGCCGGTGCGAAGATCGGCGCGTCGACGCGATCGACGATCGGCGCCCACAGGAACTTGAGCGAGTAGGCCAGTCCGACCCACGACAGGAATCCGATGGCCTGAAGGGTCGTCCCCTCGTCGCGCAACCAATAGCCGAGCGTGTTGCCGGTCAGCAGGAAGGGAAGCCCCGAGGCGAAGCCGAGCGTCAGCATCACCGCGACCTTCGGCTGTCCGAGCGACGCGATCACGTCGCGCTTCGTGTGGACGGGTGTGGCGGTCATGGCCTGGGAGATCAGTGTGCCGGCGGAGGCGATCTTATCCCGCTGGGCCGATATCGCACGTATAATCCCGCCGTTCCCATGATCAAGAAACTGCTGAAGATCGTCGGTGTGCTCCTGGCGCTGCTCGTCGTGGCGGCGGCTGGCGTCTATATCTGGGCCAGCATCACTACGAGCCGGCTGCTCGCGCAGACGTTCGAGACCCACCGGGTGGACTTCCCGATTCCCTTCCCCATCGACGCAGCTGAAGTCTCGGCGATGGGACTGAGCGAGGATGCCGCCCGGCAACTGGCGCAAAAGCGCGCCGTCGAGCGGGGTCAGCACCTCGTGTCGGCGCGCTACACGTGCCCCGCCTGCCACGGCCCGAACTTCGGCGGCGGTGTCATGGTCGACGCATTCCCGCTCGGCAGCCTGCTCGCCCCGAACCTGACGCTCGGCACAGGAAGCCGTACGGCGGACTTCGCGCCGCGGGACTGGGACCGGATCGTCCGGCATGCCGTGTTGAGAGACGGCCGTGGGGCGGTCATGCCGTCGGAGGACTTCCAGCACATGTCGGATCAGGAACTCTCCGACATCATTTCCTACATCCGTTCGCTGCCTCCCGTCGACAACACCGTGCCGAAATCCACGCTGGGTCCGCTCGGCAAGATCCTGGTCGCGACCGGCAAGATGCCGCTGTCGGCGGCGTCGATCCAGAGCCACACGGCGCCGCACCCGGTGCGCCCGCCCGAGGAGGCGGTGTCAGCGGAGTTCGGCAAGCACCTCGCGTCGGTCTGCATGGGATGCCATGGACCCGATTTCAGCGGTGGCCCGATCGCCGGAGGCGACCCGAGCTGGCCTCCGGCTCGCAACCTGACGCCCGATGCGACCGGGCTCAAGGGGTGGACCTACGATCAGTTCGGCAACGCGCTGGCCAACAGCCAGCGGCCGGACGGCACGGCGCTGCGGGCGCCGATGTCGTTGATGAGCAGCTACGGGAAGAGTATGAAGGACGTCGAGCGACGGGCGCTCTGGATGTACCTGCAGTCCCTGCCGCCGGTCAGCAAGGCCGTCCCGAAGCCATGAACGGTCCCGACGATCGTCAGGTCGTCGTGGGCCTTGCTGGTGGTCAGACCTCGCGTCGGCCTTCCATCGCCTTGTGCATGGTGAACTCGTCGGCGTATTCGAGGTCGCTGCCGACCGGCACGCCCATCGCGATGCGAGTGACGCGGACGCCGAGCGGCTTGAGCAGCCTGGCGAGATAGATCGCGGTCGCCTCTCCCTCGACGTTGGGGTTGGTGGCGAGAATCACTTCCTCGACCCTGCCGCCGCCGACCCGCGTCAGCAGCTCCTTGATCTTCAGGTCGTCGGGTCCGATTCCCTGCAGCGGCGACAGCGCACCCATCAGCACGTGATAGAGGCCGCGGAACTCGCGCGTCTTTTCGACCGCGCTCACGTTCTCGGGCTCCTCGACGACGCAGATGATGCGTCCGTCGCGTCCCTCGTAGGTGCAGAAGTAGCAGGGATCGACGTCGGTGATGTTGGAGCACACCGAGCAGTAGGTGACGCGGTCCTTGACCTCGCGCATCGCGTCCGCGAGGCGCTCGACCTCTTCACGCGGCGTCTTGAGGACGTGGAAGGCGAGGCGCTGCGCGCTCTTGGCGCCGATACCGGGCAGCCGCTGCAGCTGCTCGATCAGCTTTTTCAGGGGATCGGGCCGGGACATTCGCGCTAGAACATGCCGGGAATCTTCATCCCGCCCATCATCCCACCCATGGCCTGCTGCAGGCCCTCCTCCACTTTCTTGTGCGCGTCGTGGAGCGCGGCGAGGATCAGGTCCTGCAGCATCTCGACGTCTTCCTTCGAGACCGCCTCGGGGTCGATCTTGATCGACTGGACCTGCTTGGCGCCGTTCATGACGACCGTGACCATGCCGCCGCCGGCGGTCGCCTCGACGCGCATCTCTTCCATCTGCTTCTGCATGCGCGCCTGCATCTGCTGCGCCTGCTTCATCATGTTCTGTATGTTCATGTGTCTCGCGCTCCGCGCTACATCTCTTCGATTTCCTTGATCTCAGCGGCGAAGACGTCGAGCATCGCCTGCACGCCGCTGTCGGCCATCGCGCGATCCTTGAGTTCCTGCGTCCGGTCGGGGCCAGCGGCGGCTCCGCCGTGGTTCGCGACAGGCGCGGCGTCGGTGGGCGCGCCGTTGCCGGACGCCCCATCTGCCGACCCGACTGTCATTTTGCGCCCTGCCAGGTCGCTGGCGATCGATTCGAGCAGCGGCCGTGTCTGCTCGAGCTGCAGCCGCAGCGCCTTGTGCTGCGGCGCGAAATAGAACGTGATCGCCTCCGGCCCGAGCTCGATCCGTTGCGCCTGCGCGACGACCGTGCCGTGGAAGAACTTCTTCTGCTTGCGCACCTCGTCGAGGAACGCCTCTTTCAGCTTCGCCGGGTCGGCGGCGGCAGCCGGCGGCCGGGTCGCCGCTTCCGGGACCTGGGACGAGGGGGTCCGGCGCTGTTCGACCGCGCGAATCGTCTGGGCGACCAGGCTCGACGGCGCCGGCCGTGCGGAGGGCAGCGGGGCAGCCGGGCGGACCGGCGCGGCGCCGCTGCCCGCGCGGGACGCCCCCTCCATCTGTTTGATCAGATCGGCGAGCGGCGTCAGCTTGCGCAGGTGGACCCAGCGCAGGAGCGCCATCTCGAGGTGATAGCGCGGCTGCATCGAGCCGCGGATGTCGTATTCCGCCTTCGTCAGGACGTCGAAGGCGCGCATCAGGTCTTCCCCGGAAAAACGGCGCGACAGATCGAGGAGCGCCTGCCGCTCCGCGTCGGCGGCGATCTCCGGATCGGACACGCGCGAGGCGTCGATCGAGAGCACAAGCAGGTCGCGCGTCAGGCGCGCCAGTTCGCGCACGACCAGCCGCAGGTCGTAGCCGGATTCGACGGCCCGCCCGGCCAGATCGAAGAGCGCCGGCGCCTCCTCGGCGGCCACCGCCGAGGCGATCTCGATCAGCAGGTCGCGGCGGACCAAGCCGAGCACGGCTGACACGTCGTCGGCGGTGATCGTCGTGCCGGCGAAGCCGATGACCTGGTCGAACGCGCTCTGCGCGTCGCGCATGCTGCCGTCGCCGGCGCGCGCCACCAGCATCAGCGCGTCCTCGTCGATCTGAATCGTCTCGGCCGCGGCGATGCGGCGCAGCTGTTCGGCAATCTGCTTGAGGCCGATGGTCTTCAGCTCGAACACCTGCGAGCGCGACTGGATGGTCGGCGGCACCTTGTCGATCTCGGTGGTCGCCATCATGAAGACCACGTGCGGCGGCGGCTCCTCGATCGACTTGAGCAGCGCGTCGAAGGCCTGGTTCGACAGGCGGTGCACCTCGTCGATGATGAAGATCTTGTAGCGGTCGCGGACCGGCGCCATGCCGAGGCCGGCGATGATCACCTCGCGAACCTTGTCGACCTGGGTGTTGGTGGCGGCGTCGATTTCGAGGACGTCGATATTGCGTCCCTGCGCGATCTCGACGCAGGCGTCGCACCGGCCGCACGGATCCGCGGTCGGACCCGTGACGCAGTTCAGCGCCCGCGCCAGGATCCGCGCGGTCGTCGTCTTGCCGACACCGCGCGGGCCCGAGAAGACGAACGACTGGGCGATGCGATTGGCGCCAATCGCGTTGCGCAGCGTCTGCGTGACACCGCGCTGTCCGATGACGTCATCGAACCGCTGCGGACGCCACTTTCGGGCGAGCACTTGAAAGGCCATGTCGAGGGAAGGACGGTCGAACGCTCAAGTGTACTATGGCGCCGTGCCGAATACGACCCTCCCGTCCGCCGAGATTCCCGCCGCGGTCGAAGCCGTGCTGCGCGCGACGCCTTTCGTCGACATCCACACCCACCTGTTCCCGGCGTCGTTCGGGAAGCTGCTGCTGTGGGGCATCGACGAGCTGCTCACGTATCACTACCTGGAAGCCGAGCTCTTCCGCTCCGCGCCGGTGCGCCCCGCCGCCTACTGGAGCCTGGCCCCAGCCGAGCGCGCCGATCTCATCTGGAAGACGCTGTTCGTCGACCACACGCCGCTCTCGGAAGCGGCGCGCGGCGTCGTCGCAGTGCTCCACGGCTTCGGGCTCGATGCCACCGAGCGCTCGCTCGAGCCGTTCCGTACGTTCTTTCGCGGACAGGACCTCGCGCCGCACATCCGGCGCGTGTTCGAGCTCGCGGGCGTCGATTCGGTGGTGATGACCAACGATCCCCTTGACCCCGACGAGGCGCCGCTGTGGGAGTCGGGCACCCTGCCGGACGCCGGGTTCCGCGCCGCGCTCAGGCTCGATCGCGTGCTGAACGAGCCGGGCTGGACGGCGAAGGACGCGCGGCGGCTCCTGGAAGCCTGGTCGCGCCGTATCCAGCCCGCCTACATGGCCGTGTCGCTGCCCGACTCGTTCGCGTTCCCAGTCGAAGACGCGAGGACGGAACTGCTGCGCGACGCGGTGCTGCCGGTCTGCCGCGAGCTGGGCCTGCCGCTCTCGCTGATGATCGGCGTCCGGCGTCAGGTCAACCCGGCGCTGCGATCCGCCGGCGACGCCTCTGGACGCGCCGACCTCGGCGCCCTCGGGGCCCTGTGCGGCGGCTTCCCCGACAACCGCTTCCTGGTCAGCGTCCTCAGCCGGGAGAACCAGCACGAACTGTGCGTCTACGCGCGCAAGTTCAGCAACCTGCTGCCGTTCGGCTGCTGGTGGTTCCTCAACAACCCGTCGATCGTCGACGAGATCACGCGCGAGCGGATTGAGATGCTCGGCACCAGCTTCATCCCCCAGCATTCCGACGCGCGCATTCTCGAACAGCTGATCTACAAATGGCGCAACACACGGCGCACGCTCGCGCCGATCCTGGCGGACGCCTATCGGGCGCTGGCCCAGGACGGCGGCGTGGTCACGCGCGATCACATCCAGCGCGATGTCGATCGGCTGTTCCGCGGCAACTTCACGACATTCGTCGGCTGACCGAGCCGGGGCGTCGTTCTGAACGAGTCGAGCCGCCCTTGGCCCCGCTACTTCCCGAACGTTGCGCTCAGATCCGCGAGACCGACCTTGAGCACGGCGCGCGCGATCGGATCGAGCTCCGCCTCGGTGCCCTGGAAATGGAACGTGCGGTGGACGTGCGCTCCACGCTCACCCGGCTGGAGCGCCAGGGCTGGTGACGAGCTTTCGATCTCGTAGAAGGGACCCAGCCCGGGCTTGCCTGGCGCGAGCGGTCCGTCGTTGTAGCTGTTGAGCGCGTCGCCCCGGTACGGCTGCTTCTGGATTTCCCACATCGAGTTGACGTAGTCGCGCGCGCCGACCGGCAGCCGCGTGAACTGCAGGATCGTGAGTACATGTGCGGCCGCGTCGTAGCTTCCAGCCACGCCGGTGACGCGCTGCGGCGACAACCCGATCTTGCTGCGGTACTGGCCGTCGCCGCGAAAACGGATCACGGCGTCCTTGATCTGCAGCCGTTTGACGGGAACCTTGCCGAAATACGCGTCGTTGACGATCGGGCCGAGCGACGACTCCGGTCCCGGCGCGAACGGAATCGCGATCGTCGTCGAAGGCGCTGGGGTGAACTGCCCGAGGATCCAGATCGAGATCAGGCCGCGCGCCGGATCCCAGGCGCGGTCCCCGCGGTTGGTGACCCGGTTGACCGACTCGAAGCCGACCAGGTGCACACCCCGCGGGTTGACGTGCAGCTCCGACACCACGTCGCGGACGCCGAGGAGGCGAACCGAACGCTCGACGTCGAGCGAGAACGGCGTGCCGGCGTGGTTGACGAGCTCCATGTGCTTCGTGAACGTCGCCGCCGTCGCATATGAAGGGCCGGCGGTCCAGGCTCCCCAGTCGAACGGTTCCGGCGTCTGCCAGTGAGCGAGATCGAAAGGATCGCCGGGCTTGAAGTAGAGCGCGTATTGCCCACCTTCCGGGCCCAGCCAGAAGCGGTCCTCGCCGCCGAACACGTTCATGTGCGGCTGCCGCGCGCCGCTCGCGACGGCATCGCGGCCGATCCAGCCGAACGAGGACGTGCCGTCGGCCGTGCTGGTCATCACGCGGCCCTGGTATTGCGGCGCGATCACGACCTGCGCGCCGGCGCTGTCGCGGAGGACGATCACGTTCGTGTGCTGCTTCAAAAAGGCGAGGTCGCCGGCAAAGGTGCCCGGCGCAGGCTGCGCACCGCGGGGGCCGGAGAGACAGACGACGGCGGCAACGACGAGGACGGCGCGAGTCAGCACGGCCGAATACTACCGCGCGGCGGTGTTGTAAACTGGGGGAATGAACAGACCGGACCGCGGTCCGGACCCTGTGCAAGTTCAGCCTACGAACCGCGTCAGGGCCGGAAGGCAGCAGCGCTAAGTAGACCCTGTGCTGTGCCGCAGGTCATCCGGATCGCGGTCGGGTCTGTTCTTCCCCGTCCTCGGCTTCCTGCACGCTCTTCCGCTCGTTTTCATCTGCCGTCCGCGGCGGGTGTTAACGTGTCGGCCGCGACGACAACCATGCCTTCACTCGCATGATGCTGCGCCGCGCCGCGATTGCGCACGGCGACAGCGTCCTGCGCGATGGCGCGCCCGCCGCGGTCAGCTGCGCATCGCGTGCACGATTGCGACGATCAGCGGGCCCCATATCGTCAACAGGATGTTTCCTATGGCGTAGGGGACCGTATAGGCGAGCGAACCGACGTTGCTGCCGCTGGCGTCGCGGAGCGCCGTCAGGCCCGGCGTGCAGGTCTGCGCGCCCGCCAGACCACCGAGCACCATCAGCGGACTCAATTTCAACACGGAACGCGCGACGATCGTCCCGACCACCAGCGGCACCGTGGTCACGATCATCCCGGCGGCGAGAATCCTGGCGAAGAACGCGCCGCCGCTCGTGTGGTACGCCTCGACCGCATGCGGGCCCGCGTGCAGCCCGACCACGGCGATGAACACGATCAACCCGATGTCCATCAGCAGCCGCTGCGCCGCGTCGGGGAGCGCGCCGAACACCGGATAGCGGCTGCGCGCCCAGCCGCCGACGAGACCGATGACGAGAATCGATCCGGCCGTGCCGAGACCAAGTGTCATCCCGCCGACGGTCACCTTCAGCAGGCCGAACAGGATGCCGGCGCAGATACCGGCCGCGAGAAAGGTCAGGTCGCTTTTCGCCGCATCGCGTTCAACGAAGCCGACGTGGCAGGCCACCCGGTCGATCGCGGCAGGGGCGCCGGAGATGTGCAGGACGTCGCCGCGCTCGATCCGCGTCCACGTCTCGCGCGGCAACGTCACACCGCCGCGCTCCAGCGACTCCAGATAGACCGCACGGGCGATCGGGTCCTCTCCGAGGTCGCCGAGCGTCTGCCCGGCGATCGCGGCCTTGGTGACGACCACCGATGCCGTCGCCATCGGCACCGACAGCACCGCGGGGTCGTCGATCTCGGGGCCGATGTCGCGATCCGCGGCGAGGAACGCGGCGCGGCGGCCCGACACGACGATCGCGTCGCCGCGCGCCAGCGTCAGCGTGGGCTCGAGCGGCAGGTCGTCGCCGAGCCGAAGTACGCGATGGAGCGAGAGCCGCGCCCCAACGAAGCGCCGCTCCAGGGCGGCGGCCGTCGCGCCAACCAGTTCCGCGTTCTCGACGCGATAGGCGCGAAGGCCGTAATGCACCCATGGAGGCATCGAATTCGCCGGGCCGGCGCCGGCGAGCGCGGCCTCCATGGCCTTGGCTTCACGCTTCAGATCGGCGCGCATGATCATCGGGCCGAGCCACGTCAGGAACAGGATCAGCCCGAGATCGCCGAAGCCATAGGTGATGGCGTCGCCGAGCGGGGCGTTGGCGGCGAGCTCCGCTTTCGCGGCGTCGGGAATCGGCAGCTCGGCGATCGCGCTGAGGCCGGTGCCGAGCGCCGCCGACTGGGTCATGCCGCCCGAGAAGACGCCGACGGCCAGCCCTTCGTCGAGGTTGAACGCGGCCGCGACGCCGACGACCGCGGCGAGGCCGCTCAGCGCCACCGTCGATGCCAGGATGATCTGCGGCAGCGCCTCCTTCTTCAGGCTGCCGAAGAACTGCGGGCCCACCGAGTAGCCGATCGAGAACAGGAACAGATAGAAGAACGACCAGCGCAGGATCTCGGGCAGCTGCGGGTGCGCGGCAATGCCGATCGCCATGCCGGCGATCAACGTACCGACGACCGCGCCAAAGCCGACCCCTTTGACGTGGATGCGGCCGAGGAGCGTCCCCAGCACGATGCTGAGAAACAGTGAGAGCGCCGGAATCTCGTGGAGGACGGAGATCAGATGCGCGGCCACAGGATTCGAGCGCCGAGCACGGGCTGTGCCGGCTCGCGCAGCGCTCCGAGCATCGTGGAAATCGCGGCGGCGCGGTCACTTGGGGAAAGTGGCGGGCATCCGGTCCCGCCGGGCGCCTCCGGCCGGCCGGAGTTCGCCTGTCAGGCCGGAGGGACGGCAGGAGCTGTCAGGTGCATTTCACCGAAAGATCGACCCGACATCTGGAACCGCCGTTGCACCGCCCGCCGTCATGGCGACGACCACGCGCATCGAACATGACCTCCTCGGCGAGAAGGCCGTGCCGGCCGAGGCCTACTACGGCGTTCAGACATCGCGCGCGCTCGAGAACTTCCACATCTCGGGCGTGCCGCTCTCGCACTATCCGAACCTGATCAAAGGGCTGGCGATGGTAAAGCTCGCGGCGGCGCGGGCCAACGTCGACTGCGGCCAGTTCCCGCGCGCCATCCTCACCGGCATCGAAGGGGCCTGCGGCGAGCTGCTCGACGGGCGGCTGCACGACCAGTTCGGCCTGGACATGTTCCAGGGTGGCGCCGGCACGTCGACCAACATGAATGCCAACGAGGTGATCGCCAACCGCGCGCTCGAACTGATGGGACACGCCAAAGGGGAGTACCGCTTCTGCGATCCGCACGATCACGTGAACGGCTCGCAGTCGACGAACGATGCCTACCCCTCGGCGCTGCACGTGGGGATGGCGCTCGGCAACATCGAGCTGATGGCCGCGGTGCACGAGCTGATCGCGTCGTTCCGGGCCAAGGGGCGCGAGTTCGACGGCGTGCTGAAGATGGGGCGCACGCAGCTGCAGGACGCGGTGCCGATGACTCTCGGTCAGGAGTTCGAGGCGTTCGCGGCGACGCTCGCCGGCGAGGTGCAGCCCCTGCAGTCGATGCAGCAGGTGCTCTGCGAAGTGAACATGGGGGCGACGGCGATCGGCACGGGACTCAACGCCCCGGCCGGCTACGCGGAGCGCTGCACGACGCACCTGGCCGACATCACCGGCCTGCCGATCCATCTCGCCGACAACCTGATCGAGGCCACCCAGGACACTCAGGCGTTCGTGCTCTATTCGTCGTGCATGAAGAGCCTGGCGATCAAGCTGTCGAAGATCTGCAACGACCTGCGCCTGCTCTCGTCAGGACCGCGCTGCGGTTTGCGCGAGATCAATTTGCCGGCCAAGCAGCCGGGGTCCTCGATCATGCCAGGCAAGGTGAACCCGGTCATCCCCGAAGTCGTCAACATGGTCTGCTTCCGCGTGATCGGCAGCGACCTCACCGTCTCGCTGGCCGCGGAAGGCGGGCAACTGCAGCTCAACGTGTTCGAGCCGGTCATCGCCGCCTGCATTTTCGAGGCGCAGACGCTGTTCATCAATGCAGCGCGGACGCTGCGCGAGCATTGCGTCGCGGGCATCACGGCCAACGCCGACGTCTGCCGTCACTACGTCGAGTACAGCATCGGTGTCGTCACGGCGCTCAACCCGGTGATCGGCTACGAGCGTTCGACCGAACTCGCCGCCGAGGCCATGGCCACCGGCCGCGGCATCATCGACCTGGTGCGGGAGAAAGGCCTCCTGACCGAGGCGCAGATCGCCCAGGTGCTGGATCCGACGGCGATGACCGGGCAGGGGCGAAAATAGGTGTCAGGCGGAGGCCGGGCGATCGGCGCGCGCGCGGCGACGCTGATCCTGATCGCCGCCATCTGGTGGAGTCCACCGCCGGCGCCGCTGACGGTCCAGGCGTGGCGGCTGTTTGCGCTCTTCGCCGGCGCGATCTTCTCGGTGGTCGCCGGGGCACTGCCGATCCTCACCGCCTCGGTACTGTCGCTGGCGGCCGCGGTCCTCTCCGGATTGTTGACGCCGGGCCAGGCGTATGAAGGGTTCGGCAACGGTACCATCCTGCTCATCGTCGTCGCGTTCCTGGTCGCCGGCGCCGTCGTGAAATGCGGCCTCAGTGCGCGGGCCGGGTTCTGGGTCGTCCGCTGGTTCGGGCGATCGACGCTCGGCCTCTCGTATTCGATCTTCCTGCTCGACGCCGTCATCGCGCCGGCGTTTCCGAGCAACACCGCGCGCTCCGGCGTCCTCTATCCGCTGGCGTTCTCGCTCGCCGATGCCGCCGGCGCGAAGCCGGATCGGCCGGAACGGCGCCGGCTCGGCGCCTTCCTGATGTTCTCCGGCGTCGCCAGCCTGAGCCTGTCGTCGGCGCTCTGGCTCACCGCGATGGCGGCCAACCCGCTCGGCGCCGAGATCGCGCGGCACTCAGGGGTCGAGATCGGGTTCGGCCGCTGGCTGCTTGCGGCGTCGCTGCCGACGCTCGGCGCGATGGCGCTGCTGCCGCTGCTCCTCTACCGCGTCATGCGGCCGGAAGTCGGGTCGACGCCGGAGGCGCCGGCGGCGGCGCGGCGGGCGCTGGCCGAACTC
Organism: Vicinamibacterales bacterium; assembly: GCA_036496585.1. Taxonomy (NCBI): domain Bacteria; kingdom Pseudomonadati; phylum Acidobacteriota; class Vicinamibacteria; order Vicinamibacterales; species Vicinamibacterales bacterium. The sequence goes on along the minus strand of DASXLB010000020.1, from coordinate 22,805 downwards.
GGCCCGCTGACGAGCGGCGAGTGGATCGTCCTCGCCGTGTTCGCCGGCATGGTGATCCTGTGGGGTTTCGCGGCCACGCTCGGCCTCGATTCGACCGCGATTGCCTTTCTCGGCCTGGGGCTGCTGCTGGCGACCGGTGCGCTGACGCTGGACGACATCGCCAAACAGGGGGACGTGCTGGCGACGTTCATCTGGTTCGCCGTCCTCTTCACGCTGAGCCGGCAGCTCGATCAGCTCGGGTTCATGGCGTTCGTCGGCGGCCAGCTCTCGCACGCGCTCGAAGGACTGGCCGCACCCACCGCGGGTCTCGTCCTCGTCGCCGGCTACGTCCTGCTGCACTACCTGTTCGTCAGCCAGACGGCACATCTGCTGGCGCTGTTCGGCGTATTTCTCGGGGTCGGCGAGCGGCTCGGCGTCAACCCCACGGTGCTCGCCTTCCACCTGCTCTTCGCGACCAACTACTTCTCCGTGCTCGCGCCGCAGGCGTCGAGCGCCAACCTGCTGTTCGCCGGCAGCGGTTATTTATCCCAAAGCGATCTCTACCGCCTCGGCGCCCTGACGACTGCCGTCAGCTTCGCCTGGTACGCGCTCGTCGCGACCCCGTGGCTCTTTCTGACCGTTCGCTGACAGACACATGAAGAGGTCCGTATGTTGAGACGTCATTTCCTGCGGCTGTTTGCTCTCCCGATCGCCATCGCCGCAGCCGGCGGCGCGGCAGACCCGCCGCTCGGCGCGCAGTCACAACGCACCGTCGTCGTCCTGGCCACCGGCGGCACCATCGCGGGCGCGGCGGGCTCCAACGTCCAGGCCGGCTACACCTCGGGGCAGCTCGGCGTCGATCAGGTGATCGCCGCCGTGCCCGAAGCGAAGAAGCTCGCGAACCTGCGCGGCGAGCAGATCTCGAATATCGGGTCCCAGGACATGAACGACGAGGTCTGGCTCAAACTCGCCAACCGCGTCAACGCGCTCGCCGCGATGCCTGACGTCGACGGCATCGTGATCACCCACGGCACCGACACCATCGAGGAGACGGCGTTCTTCCTCAACCTGGTCGTCAAGACGAAGAAGCCGGTCGTCCTGACCGCGGCGATGCGCCCGGCGACGGCGCTGTCGGCCGACGGTCCCCTCAACTTTTTCAACGCGGTGGCCATCGCGGCCAGCAAGGAGGCGGCTGACCGTGGCGTCCTCGTCGTCGTCAACGACTGGATTCACGGCGCCGGATCGCTGACCAAGACCAGCACCACCGCGGTCCAGACGTTCCTGTCGCCGCAGACGGGCCTCATCGGCACGGTCGCCTATGGCCAGCCGGAGTTCTACCGCGGTCCGATCGGCCGGCACACCGACGGTTCGGAGTTTTCAGTGGCCGGCGTGACCTCGCTGCCGCGCGTCGACATCATCATGGCGCACGAGAACATGGACGGGGCGCTGATCGCCGCGGCGGCGGCCGCCGGCGCGAAAGGGATCGTCATCGCCGGCGTCGGCAACGGCAACCTCACCGAGGCGGCGGTCAAGGCGCTGGCCGCGCAGGCGGCCAAGGGCATCGTCTGCGTGCGCGCCTCGCGGGTCATCACCGGGCGCGTCAGCCGCAACGTCGAGCTCGACGACGACAAGCTGGGATTCGTCGCCTCGATCGACAAGTCGCCGCAGGATGCGCGCGTGCTGCTGCGGCTGGCGCTCATGCAGCCGCGCAGCGTCGCCGACGTGCAGCGGATCTTTAACGAATATTAAACTCATCATCTCGGGGCCCGCAGGCTAGGCGAGCCTCCGGATGCGCGGGATCGCCGCGACGAGGACGCCGAACGCGATCACGTGCAGCGTGCCGACGACCGCGAAGACCTCGCCGTAGCTGAAGCCGGCGTCGAGCAGGCGTCCGGCGGCGAGATTCATCAGCAGTCCACCCATCGCCCCGCCGAATCCGACGAGCCCGGCCACCGACGCCACGGCCTGCCGCTCGAAGAGATCGGTGGGGACGATCATCACGAGCGTTGACCACGACTGCTGGCCGAAGAACGCCAGGCTGAAAATCCCGAGCGCCCACCCCACCGGCACGTGCGCCACGAACACGATCGCCGGCATGACGGCCGCGCTCACAGCGAGCGCCAGCTTTCGTGAAAAATCGATTGAGCGTCCGCGCCGGATGAGCGCGCTCGACAGCCAGCCGCCGAGCAGACTGCCGACCCCCGATGCCGCGTATGGAACCCACGCATACGCGCCCACCTCCTTCACGTCGAAGTGCCGCGCGTCGTAGAGGTACTTCGGGAGCCAGGCGATATAGAAGAACCAGGCGGCGTCGGTCAGGAACTTCGCCGTCACGAGTCCCCAGACTTCGCGGTGGCGCAGCAGCGCGGACCAGGATCGATCGGCCGGCTCGTGCACGTCGGGGCCCGGCGTCACCCGCGCCGGCGCCGCGCCGGCGACCGGCGCCTCGTAAGCGCGCCACCACCACGCCGCCCACGCCAGGCCCGCCGCGCCGCACGCGACGAACACCCACCGCCAGCTGCCGTACACGAGAATCGCCGCGATGGCCGGCGGCGCCGCCACGGCCCCGACCGCGGTCCCGGCGTTGACGAGGCCCATGGCAGTCGCGCGTTCGTCGACGGGAAACCACTCGGCAATCGCTTTCGTCGCCGCGGGGAAACCGCCGCCTTCGCCGAGACCGAGCAGGAAACGGCTGGCCGCCAGCATGCCGACGCTCAGCGCCAGCGCGTGGCTGGCGCAGGCGAGCGACCAGAAGATCATGACGGCCAGGAAGCCGCGGCGCGTGCCGACGCGGTCCACGAGCGCGCCGCCGCCCGCGTACATCAGGCCATAGGCCAGCAGGAAGAGCGACGTCAGATCGCCGAACTGCGTGTTGCTGATCGGGATCTCCTGCTGGATCGCCTTGACAGCGACCGGCAGCGACTGCCGATCCAGATAGCTGATCGCAATCGCCGCCCCCACGAGGATCGCAACCCGCCAGCGTTTCTGCATTCGGCGCACGATTCTCACCCGAGCGCCCCTGCCGGCGCCAGCGATCTTGACGCCTCAGTACGTCGATCGCCCGCCGCTCAGATCCCACACCGCACCGGTCGAGAACGAGTTCTCTTCCGATGAGAGCCACGCGACGAGCGACGCCAGCTCCTGGACCTCGAGGAACCGGCCGCGCGGTATCTTCGAGAGCATGTATTGGACGTGCGCGTCGCTCATCTGCTCGAAGATGCGCGTCCGCGCCGCGGCCGGCGTGACGCAGTTCACCGCAATGTTGCGGCCGGCCAGTTCCTTGCCGAGCGACTTGGTGAGCGCGATGATCCCCGCCTTGGCCGCACTGTAGGCGGAGGCGTTTGGGTTGCCGTCCTTGCCGGCGACCGACGAGATCGTCACGATCCGCCCGTAGTCCTGCCGCAGCATCACCGGAACGACTGCGCGGCAGCACAGGAACGTACCGGCCAGGTTGACGTCGACGACGCGCCGCCAGTCGTCGATCGGGTACTCCCACGTGGCCGCGTTCGGACCCGTCAGTCCGGCGTTGGCGATCAGGATGTCGATACCCGACCATTCGGCCAACGTCGCCGCCGCAGCCGCCTCGACCTGCGCCGGCTCCGCGATGTCCGCGACCGCCACGTGGACCGGACCGAGCGCCGACAATTCCCCGGCGGTCCGCGTCGCCAGGTCGCGGTTGACGTCCCACAGCGAGACACTGGCGCCCGATCGGAGGAAGCGCTCCGCCACGGCGCGCCCGAATCCTTCCGCTCCTCCGGTGACGACGGCCCGCCGACCGCGCAGATCGATTTGATTCACGTGCGCATCCTAACCTAGGCTGTCGTTCATGCTGAGACACGTATTGACGACGGCGGTTGTCGGGGCGTTCCTGATGCAGGGGGGCGCGGCGGCCGGCACGCAGGTGTGGAAGGCGACTGACATCCAGGAGAAGGGGCGCGCGCTCGCGCAGAAGGTCGATGCCACCAAGGTGGCCACCGAGATGCTGGGCACCGTCGGGAATCGATCGTTCATGGTCGCCCACCGCGAGGGATCGGGCCTCGCGGAATGGCACGAGAAACAGGCCGACATCATGTTCATTTCCTCGGGCCAGGTGACGATGACCTACGGCGGCACCGTGGTGGACGGCAAGACGACCGCGCCGGGAGAGATCCGCGGCAGCGGGATCACCGGCGGCACCACGGTGCAGCTCGGCCCGGGCGACGTGCTGCACATTCCGGCGAAGACGCCGCACCAGATGAAGCTGACGGCGGGAGCCAACGTCACGTATTTCGTGACCAAGGTCGTCGAATAGCGCGGCGCTCGCGCCTTCTGCGATCACCACGACGCCGCCAGCACGATTGCGGTCCATCCGGCGCGAGCCATGTCTCGTATCCGGCGCATCCCGAGATGCTGGTAGGCATGCGCGACCTCGTCCCTCGTCGACTCCGGAATTCCTGAGAGGACGAGGCGGCCGCCACGCCCGACGCGCCGGACGAGCGTCGGCGCCATTTCGATGAGTGGCGCGGCCAGCACGTTGGCGATCACGAACGGGAACATGCCGGCGACCGCCTCCGGACCGCCGCAGAGGAGCGTGACACGCGCCGCGACGCCGTTCAAGGCCGCGTTCCTGCGCGCTACGCGCACGGCTTCGGCATCGATGTCGACCGCGACCACCTGCGGCACCCCCAGCCTCAGTGCGGCGAGCGTGAGAATGCCGGAGCCGGTCCCCACGTCGAGCAGGCTGGCCGGCGGCTCGGCGCCAGCATCCTCGTCGAGCGCCTCGAGGCACAGCGCCGTCGTCGGGTGCAGCCCGGTTCCGAACGCCGACGTGTCGAGCAGGCGCACCGCGCCAGGCTCGAGGTGGGTATCCGCGGGGACGATCCGGATTCGCCCAATCTGCACAGGCCGCGGCTTCAGCGTCCACACCGAGTCGTTGTCGCGGCCGATCGCCGGCGTCACCGACAGATCGCGCAGGCCGAGCGCGCGCGCGATCGCGGCGGCTGTCACGTGATCAGGCATCAACGCGGTCAAGGCGCCGTCCGCCCCTTCGACGTCGAGGGCGCCGAAATCGATGAGCGCGTCGAGCGCGCCGGGAGAGGCGCGGACGTCGATCCGATAGGGCACGAACCAATGTATCGCCTCATGCTGAGCGTCGCGGAGGCGTTCGCAAGTGCGCCGGCACGATGACGCAGCCTGTCTCGGACGTCCTGGCCACGCGTACGACAACCGCTAGGCTTCTGGTCCCGTCCAAGAGTCATGCGACATCTCGCGATCGCCATCCGGCGACTCTGGCGCGATCGGGCCGTCACGACCATCGCGCTCGCGGTCCTGGCGCTCGGCATCGGCGCCAACACCGCCCTCTTCACTCTCGTCGACGCCGTCCTCCTGAGGCCGCTGCCCTATCCGGCCGCCGAGCGGCTGACGGCGCTGCGGCTCTACCATCCGGATTTTCAGGATCGCTACCCCTCCTTCCCGGTCAATGCCGCACACGTCGACGCCTGGCGCCGGCAGTGCGGCTCATGCGAAGCCGTCGCGGCGATCCGATCGACGACGACCACGCTCACCGGAAGCGGCGAGTCGGAGCAACTCGACGCCGCCCGCGTGTCGGCTGGCTTCTTCGAGCTCCTCGGCATCGTCCCGGCGGCAGGGCGTCTGTTTTCTGCGGCTGAAGATCGCCACGGGGCTGACGGCGTCGCGGTGATCGGCCACGCGCTGTGGCAGCGCAAGTTCGGCGGCGATCCGTCGATCATCGGGCGCAGCCTTACGTTCGGCGGCGTACCCGTCACGGTCATCGGCGTGCTGCCCGTGGCCGCCCCAATCCCGGGCCCGCAGCAACTCGGCGATCTCGTCGGCCTTCCGCGCACGATCGAGGTGTTTCGCCCGACGGCGTTTTCGGCAGACGAACTCGGGTCGCCGGGCGATCTCGACTATGGCGTCATCGCCCGGCTCCGCCCGGGCGTTCGGCCGGATGTCCTTCGCGCCGAGCTCGACGCACTCGAGCCCGCCATTTCGAAGCAGACCGGCGGGGACGCGCTGAAGCGGACGGTCATTCTGCCGCTGCAGGCGCTGGTGGTCAGGAATGCTCGCGGACCACTGCTGGTGCTGCTCTCGGCCACCGCGGCGCTCCTGCTGATCGTATGCGTGAACCTGGCGAACCTGCTGCTCGCCCGGCACGCCGGCCGGCGCCGCGATGCGGCGATTCGCACGGCGCTCGGCGCCGGACGGGGCACGCTGATTCTGGAATCGCTGGTCGAGAGTCTGCTGCTCGCGTGTGTGGGGGGCGCGCTCGCGTCGGCCGTCGCCGTCGCGCTGACGCGCGCGATCGCCGCCGCGGCTCCCCCGGCGCTGCCGCTCCTGACCCCGCCGGCGTTCGACGCCCGCGTCCTTGCCTTTTCGCTGCTGACGACGATCGGCGCCGGGCTGCTCTTTGGAGCGCTGCCGGCGTTCCGGATGGCGGCGGTCGATCCCGGCGACACCCTGAAAGCGGGCAGCTATACGACGACCGAGGGACGGCGCGGCGGCCGGACGCGGCGTGTGCTCGTGGCCGCGCAGGCGGCGATCGGCGTCGCCCTGCTCGTCGCCACCGGACTGCTGGTCGCCAGCTTCTTCCGTCTCCTGCACGTGGACCGCGGCTTCGACGTGGACGGCGTACTCGCGGTCGACGTCGCGCTGCCCCCGTCGAACTATGCGGACGCGGGCCGGCAGGTGCGCTTCCTGGACGCCGCGATTGCCGGCGCGAAGGCGCTGCCGGGTGTCTCGATGGCGGCGGTCACCAGCCGCCTGCCGCTGCGCGGCGAGTCGGTGGTGAACCTGCTCTCCTACCCGAACGACGTGCGGTCGGCGCCGGCGCGCCCACTGGCCAACTATCGCTTCGTGAGTGCGGACTACTTTTCGACGATCGGCACGCCGCTGCTGCGCGGCCGCACCTTCCGTGAGACCGACCGCGGCCGGCAGGTGGTGATTCTGTCGGCGCGAGCGGCCGAGACGCTCTGGCCAGGCCAGGACCCGATCGGCCGGATCGTACGGACGTCGGGATATTTCGGCGCCCTTTCCGAAGTCATCGGTGTCGCCGCCGACAGCCGCGCCGTCGATCTGACGCGGAACGACGTGCTCTTCGCATACCTCCCGTCCTGGCTGCGCGCGCCATGGACGACGACGGCTACGCTGATCGTTCGCACGACCGTGCGTCCCGCGGCCCTCGCGGCCAGTGTCCGCCGCACCGTGCTCGCGATCGACCCCGTCGTGGCGATTCCGCGTGCCGAGGCGATGGACGAGGTCGTCGGCGAAGCCGTCGCCGATCGCCGCTTCCAGTTGTGGCTGATGACGGCGTTCGGCGGCGCCGCGGCCGTGCTCGCCGCGTTGGGCGTCTACGGGGTCGTCACCTACTCGGTCTCGCGCCGCAGCCGCGAGATGGGGATCCGGGTCGCGCTCGGCGCGACGGCCGCCGACATCCGGCGGCTGGTGTTCGAAGAAGGCCTGACGCCGGTGGCGATCGGCATCGCGGCGGGGCTCGCCGCATCCCTCGCGCTGGGGCACGCGATGTCGAGCCTGCTCTTCGACGTGACGCCGTCCAATCCCGTGGTGATGGCAGCGGCCTCGGCGATCGTGCTGCTCGCGGCCGCCGTCGCATGCGCAGCGCCGGCAAGGCGCGCCGGGTCGGCAGGCGTGCAGACCGGCATCTGACCTCCGCGGCCGCGTCGATCCGCTGTCGCGTTTCACATGAGACGCGGCGCTCGCTCGCGATTGCCGCCGCATCTATAGGATAGGTTCTAGTCTTATATGGAGATGCGAACCAAGCGACCCCTTCGGGAACCCGTCCGCGATGCGCCTGGCCCGAAAGCGCGGAACTACATCACTCCTGCCGGCCTGCAGCGTCTCAGAGACGAACACAAATTCCTGCTGAGCCGCGAACGCCCGGCGGTGACGCAGGTGGTAACTTGGGCGGCCGGCAACGGCGACCGCAGTGAGAACGCCGATTACCTCTACGGCAAACGGCGGCTGCGCCAGATCGATTCGCGCATCCGGTTCCTGAGCAAGCGGATCGACGCGGCCGAGGTCATCGACCCGGCTGCGCCTCGCCCCCGAACCGCCGCGGTGCGCGTGTTCTTCGGAGCGACCGTCACCTACCGGGATTCGGCCGGCGAACACCTGATCCGGATCGTCGGCGTGGACGAAGTGGACATCGAACGCCGCTACGTGAGCTGGATGTCGCCGCTCGCTCGCGCGCTGATGAAGGCGGCCGCGGGCGACACCGTCGTGCTGCGTGCGCCGACCAGGATCGAACGGCTCGAGATCGTCGAGGTGGACTACCAGCCGATTGCGATGGAGGCGTTTCGCGAGCCGCCGGGGGCGGAGTCGGCGCTCAAGTCTCGCACTCCCCCGACCAGGTAACGGAGTTTCGTCCTCACTGCGGCCAGGCGCCGCGCGGCAGACCGGGCGTCAGCGTCAACGCGTTCGCGTAGTACACCTTCTTGAGGACAGGATCCGGTAAGTCGATCCCGTACAGCTTCCAGAAGGCGTGATAGTTGCGGTAGTAGTCGAAGTAGTCGTCCCGGGTTTCGAACACGCGCCAGTAGTAGGGGTATTCCGACGGTTCGTACGCGTCTTTCCCGAAGAGAATCCGATCCTGGTACTTGAGGAAGAAATCGTGGGCCGCGCGCGGCTGGCGGCCGATGTCGTAGAGCACGGCGCCGAGTTCGGCCGACAGATTCGGCATCGCGTCGAACATCCGGCCGAGCCGCGGCAGGTCGTTCGCATGCCAGCCCATGTGCGCCGCCACGAACTTCGTGCGAGGATGGCGCGCGAACAGGTGGTCGCGCTCGGTCATCAGCTCTTCGAACGAGGGAAAGCGATCGGCCGGGTAGCGGCGTCCGGGAAACAGCGCCAGCTCCAGCCAGCGCTCGTTGTGAGCGTCGATCGGCGCGAAGAACTCCTGCGGATCGGCGGTGTGGATGAAGACCGGCAGGTTCAGCCGCGCGCAGGCGTCCCAGATCGGATCGAGATCGGGATCGTCGATCTTCAGACGGCTGCCATCGCGCCTGGTGATCGAGAGGCCTAACGATTTCGGGATCTCGCCGACCCCGACCGCGCCCGCCTTGACGTCTGCCTCGAGCTGTCGGACGGCCTTGTCGCCCCAGCCCGGGCCGACGTCGCGGAAGTCGATCCCGGCGAGCACACGGACGCGATCCTTCTGCGACGATCCGGCAATTGCGGCGATCGCCCGCTGCAGGGATTCGCCAGAAAGATTGTCGGCCGACACCATCAGTCCGACGTTGAGCTGGTCGAGCTCCGAGGCCATCGTCGCCAGCGACTGGCCCGACATGATCCGGTTGCCGGGATGACCATGAAAATCGATCGCGGGATACTTCGCACGCGGCACCGGGTGCGTCGAGGCGACGAGCGTCGAGCGCGGACGGTAGTCGACGATGCTTGGCGGCGGGAGCGTCGGTGCCTGACAGTTACCAGGCCGGACTTCGGTCATGCCCGCCGGGCACTCCTCGCCGGGCTTAATGGGAGTGCCCTGACCGCGTTGGGCGACGAGCGCGGCCCCAAGAGAGAACGCGACGAGCGCGGTGACGATCTGACCGGCGATACGCATGCGAGCGCCATTCTACCGTTCACGCCTGTCAGAGCGGAGCTGGGCGCGCCCGTTCACGCCGGCGGCTGCACGTCTTGCGTATCGTGCAGACACGTCACGAGAACCTATCTCGCAGATGGGTTCGGCGCGCCGGGTGGCAGGCCGGTGACCGAGTAGGATGGCATGGCCGCCGGGAAGCCGGCCTCGCCGAACGCCTCCCTGATGGTCCGGTTCGTGTCGAAGTAGACCTGCCAGTAGTCTTCGTTGCGGCAGCACGGCCGCACGCACAGGAGCGGACCGGCGGCGGTGAACTGCAGTACGTCGACCTGCGGCGCCGGTTTGCCAAGGACGTTGGGGATCCGGGCGACGCGCTCGGCGAGCAGGCGCATCGCGGCGCCATGGTCGACGCTGTTGCTGATGGTGGCCGTGAGATCGACGCGCCGGTACGGATTCGCCGAGAAATTCTGGATCGTCTCGGAAAAGATCTTGTTGTTGCCGACGATCGTCAGGACGTTGTCCGGCGTGTTGAACGTCGTGCCGAAGAGGCCGATGCTCTCGACGGTTCCAGTCACGCCGGCCGCCGAGACGAAGTCTCCGACCTTGAAGGGCCGCAGGAAGATCAGGAACGCCCCGGCGGCGAAGTTGGCGAGGAGCCCGCCCCAGGCGACGCCGATCGCGACGCCGCCGGCGGCGAGCAGCGCCGCAAACGTCGTGGTCTCGACTCCAAAGAAGCCGAGCAGCGCGACGACCAGCGCGATGTTCAGCAGCACCGAGAGGCCGGTCTGGAAGTAGCGGGAGAGGGTCGCGTCCAGCTGCTGGGCAGCCAGGGCGCGGCTCAGCAGCCTGACGGCGAAGGCGATCAGCCAGCGGCCGACCAGCCAGAGCACCAGCGCGCCAGCCACCTTCCAGCCGACGGCGATCAGCGTGGCGACTGCGCTTTGCAGGAGCGGATGGATCTCCATGGAGACCGATTCTCACCTCTACCGGCAGGAGGTCCTATGCACATTCGGCATGCCACGCGATCGGAGTCGGATCGCAACCTTGCCGCCCGGTTGGTGAACTTGACCGCGTTCGAAAGCAGGTTCCACAGCACCTGCTGCAGGCGCTCGGGATCGCCGGAGACGCGGCGTCAGAGTCGACGACGGATTCGATGCGCACGCCCTTCGGCTCGGCAGCCGGCGTCACGACATCGAGGGCGTTGGGACGATGACCGGAAAGTCGACCGGCCCCACCTGCGAGAATGCGCCGCGAAGTTCAGCCGTTGAACGGAGCGCGCGTACGCCGATCGCCGCCGTGACGTGGCGTCCGGCCGGCGTGTCGTCGGGGTCCGGGTACGCGGCCGTCGCGCGACCAGGTGCGGCTTCGACCCGGTTTGGGGATCGACGGATCGGCAGGCCCGGCTTCGAAGCCCTGGAGGGCGACCTGCTCGAGCGGCGACGGCAACAGCTTCTGAATGTCACGCAGCAGCCGCGCATCCGCGGTCGAGACGAGCGAGACGGCGCGCCCGCTCCGTCCGGCGCGGCCGGTGCGGCCCACACGGTGGATGTAGTCTTCCGCCACCAGAGGCAGGTCGTAGTTGATGACCAGCGGCAGCTGCACGATGTCGAGGCCGCGCGCCGCGACGTCGGTGGCCACGAGCACGTCGACACGGCCCGACTTGAAGTCGTCGAGGGCTCGCGTGCGCGCGCCCTGGCTCTTGTTGCCGTGGATGACCGCCGTCTTGATGCCGGCGCGCCCGAGGTGCTCGCCGACGCGATCCGATCCGCGCTTGGTCCTGCAGAAGACGAGCGCCGGCCCGGCGGCGTCCTGCCTGAGCACGTGCGTGAGCACGGCGCGCTTCTGATCGTGGGCGACGGTGTGCAGATGGTGCGTCACGGTGGAAGCGACCGGCTGCCCGTCCGAGACGTCGACGCGGATGGCGCCGCGGGTGAATTCGGACGCCAGGCCCACGACCTCGTCGGAGAGCGTCGCGGAGAAACACAGCGTCTGGCGCGACGCCGGCAACGCGGCGATCACGCGACGCAAGGCGGGCAGAAAGCCCAGGTCCAGCATGCGGTCGGCCTCGTCCACCGTCAGGATCTCAATCGCGGACAGATCGACCGTGCGCCGCTGCATGTGGTCCATCAGCCGGCCCGGCGTGGCGACGACGATATCGGCGCCGCGCCTCAGTGACTGGATCTGCGGCGCCATGCCGACGCCGCCGAAGACGACCGTCACCCGGAGCTGCGCGGGTGCGCCGTAGGTCACCAGCGATTTATGGACCTGCGCCGCCAGCTCACGCGTGGGCACCAGGACGAGTCCTCGTGGGCGCCGCCCCCTGACGCCGCCGCGCCCGTTGACGAGGCGGTCGATCATCGGCAGCCCGAACGCGGCCGTTTTGCCGGTGCCGGTCTGCGCACGCGCCAGCAGATCGGTGCCGGTCAGGATGGCGGGAATGGCCTGGATCTGGATGGGCGTGGGCAGTTCGTAGCCGAGGCGCGCCAAGGGCAGGCAGAGCGAGGGCGTCAACCCCAGTTTCGAGAACGGCATTAAAATACGATCCTTCGTGAGGAAAAGCGGGTCAGGAGCGGCTCTTTCACGCCTGCGGCATGCCCGCAGAGCGACAGAGCGCGGGGGAAATTCAGACCCGACGAGTATACCACGAGCGGCGGTGCCGAATCGAAGTATACTGAGCGACGCTTTTCTGAGTTTTCGGCCATTCCGGCCGGAGCCCTCTCCAAAGCCCTGGTGAGTGTGAGGGTCCTGATGCCGATTCGATATACGCCACCTCAGCGTGACCTCGTGTCACGGCCTGCAGGCGCGTCATGGTAAGACGACCGCGCGACATGAGTGCCTTCGAGTTCGTCGTGCTGGCGGCTTTGCGTGCGGGGCAGTTGCAGCGAGGCTGCACGCCCAGGGTCGAGCCCTCGCCGAAGCTCGCAGTCACGGCTCAACACGAAGTGGCGGACCGTAAGGTGCTGGCCTGGCATGCCGGAACTGAACCGCTTCCGTCAGGGGGCGAATAACAGGATGCCGCGGGTCCATCTCATCAATCCAAGCAAGCAATCGTTCGGTGTAGCCGTCATCACGCCTCGCTGGCTGTACGTCCTCGCCGCCGCCACCGGAAAAAGCTGGGGCGATCCCTGCATCGTCGACGAGACCCTCGAAACGCTGGATATGACCACCGTCGACTCGGGCGATGTGGTGGGCATCGGGATCCACACGGGCAATGCGCGCCGCGGCTACGAGATCGGCCGCGAGTTGCGCGAGCGCGGGGCCTGGGTGGTGTACGGAGGCATCCACGCGACGCTGTTCCCGGATGAGGCGTTCGAGCGCGGTTCGGCACACGCCGTCGTGCGCGGCGACGGCGATGTCATCTGGTCGCGGGTCGTCGAAGAGTGCCTCGCCGGACACCCGCAACGGGTGTACGAGGGAGGCCGCATCGCCGGCGATCAGTTCGTGCCGGCGCGCTGGGATCTGCTGCCGAATGGGCGCTACATGTGGGCGTCGGTGCAAACCGTTCGCGGATGCCCGAAGCACTGCTCGTTCTGTTCGGTCTGGCGCACCGACGGCCAGGAGCCCCGCCAGCGCAGCGCCGATCTCGTGGTTCGCGAGATCGTCGAGTTGCGCCGTCTGGGCTTCCGCTTCATCGCGCTCGCCGACGACAACTTCTACCCGGTGGCGTTCAGCGATCTGGCACAAGCCAGGCGGCGCGCCGATGGCACACGGCTGGCCGAGCTGGAGGCCCTCCGCGCCGAGCGCTTCGAGCTGATGGCCAAGCTCGCCGAACTGCCGGACGATCTCGTCTTCTACACGCAGATCACGATGGAAGCGGCCGAGGACCCGGAGTTCCTGAAGGCCATGCGCCGCGCGAAGATCAGGGGCGCGCTCGTCGGCGTCGAATCGGTCACCAGCGCCGGCCTGAAGGACGTCTACAAGGGATTCAACCTGTCGGGTGAGGAGCTGGTGGCGCGCCTGCAGGCGTTCCGTCGCCACGATCTCCACGTCCTCGGCTCGTTCATTTTCGGGCTGCCGAGCGATACGAACGACACCTTCGACGCGACGGTCGCGCTCGCCGAGCGGGCCAATCTCACGTTCGCGCAATTCGTCCTGCTCACGCCGTTTCCCGGCACCGTCGACTTCGACAAGTGGGTGAGCGACGAAAGCCGTCGCGGGACGCTCGTCGAAGGCGTGCCGCTCACCCAGCACTGGCTGATTCCCGAGAACAAACGGCCGCGGCTCTACACGCCGCATCCGACGATGTCGCTCGAGCAGATCAGGGTCGGCACCCAGGGCGCGTGGGATCGGTTCTACAGCTGGCGGCAGGTGTGGGCGCGCTCGCGCGTCGTCGAATCGATGCGCGGTCGAGTCGCGTTCATGCTGATTTCGAAGCTCTATCGACAGATGTACGCGAATACCGGGATCGCGACCGACAGCGCCCGCGTACAGCGATCCGCGCGGTGGGCGCGGTGGCTCGGCTACGCCTGCCGCCGCATGTTTATCGGCAAGCCCATGCCGGATCTCAAGTTTCCCGGCGAGCAGCTCGAGCCAAATTTCAAATAAGGCCACACCAGAGAGGCAGAGAGACAACGATGGCGACGACAATGAACGGCACGATCAAGCGGTTGACCGACAAGGGATTTGGCTTTATCGCGGCCAGCGACGGAAGCGAATACTTCTTTCATCAGTCCGCCTGCGCCGACGCGCGCTTCGACGAGCTTCGCGAGGGACAGGCGGTGACGTTCGAGCGCGGACAAGGGCCGAAGGGGCCGCGCGCCGAGAACGTGCGCCTCGCCTCGTAGCGACGAGGCCGGTCCCCGGAGCGGCCTCACCGACCTGAACGCAGGTCCCGGGCAGCTGCCGCCATCGCCGTGATCTTGGCGGAAGCGATCTCGGGCGTGTTCATCGGACGGTTCGAGAAAGTGCCGAACCCGCAGTCTGGATTCAGGAACAGACGTTCGGCCGGATAGACCCGAAGCGCCAGTTCCACGGCGCTTCGAATCTCTGCCGGTGTCTCCACCACATCGGTCCTCGGGTTGACCACGCCGAGGCCGAGCTCCTTGTTTTCGAAGGCGACCAGCCCGCCGGCGCGGTCGGTGGCGTATTCGAGCACGAGCTGTCTGACCTGCAGCCGGTCGAGATAGGGGCGGAGCGCCTGATAGCTGCCGCTCAGCAGCGTCCGTTCGTCGCGGCTCCAGTTGCCGCGGCAGACGTGCAGCCCGAGCCGCACGTCGTCGATTCCCGCCACGACCCCGTTGATCAGCGAGACGGCGAACTCGAGCTCCTCGGCCGGATCCTTCCGCGCCGCGAGCGCCGCGCACATGAAGGTACGGGTGCGGCCTGGCGCGAATGCCACCTCGGTCAACACGGGCTCGTCGAACTGCACGAACTCGACGCCGGCCGATCGCAGCTCGCCGAGCTCGGCGCGAAGCAGCGCGACGACGGCCGTCGCGAGCGCCTCCTTGTCAGCGTAGAACTCCCGCGTCACCTCCGGCACGTACATCGCGCGCGTCAACAGATACGGTCCGGGCAGCGTGACCTTGATCGGCAGAGCGGTGTGGCGGCGCGCGAACCGCAAGTCATCCAGCGCCAGCGTCTCACGCCGCGCGATCTGTCCGGTGCAGACGGGGCCGCTAATCGAATAAGCCGGCACGTCGAGCGTCTGCAGCAATTGCTCGAAGCCGGCCTTGTCCTCGACGACTTCCAGCATCTCGGCGAGCGTCATCAACTGGACGCCCGACAGCTTCTCGGCGACGAACGAGTAGAAGTTGTCGCGCCGCAGTTCGCCGTCGGTGACGATGTCGCAGCCGAGCGTCTCCTGCACGCGCAGCCACTCGGTCACCGCGCGGTCGGCGACGCGGTCGCGCTCGGCACGGTCGATCCGGCGGTGCCGATGCGCGCGCATCGCCTCGACGACGCTCGCCGGGCGCGGCCAGCTGCCGACGGTGGTGACCGGAAAGAGCGGCAGGCTCACACAGACGCCGGGGGGAAGAATCGCTCCGACTCGACCGCGGCCGTCAGCGGACCGAACCCCGTCGTCCGTCCCGGCAGCCACGCCTTGAGGCCTTCGAGGTTCATCATCTCGCGATGCGCCGGGTTGTCGTAGCGCATCGCGAAGAGCGCGCCGAGCCACGCCTGCTCCGCCGACCGGTCGAGCGCCTCGCGGACCGTGAAGACGCAATGGTCGAAGCGGTCCGTTTCGCCGACGATGCGGAGGGCGTTCGCGTCGATCGTGCCGTCCGCGATCCAGCCATCCCAGTTCAGGTCAAGCATGGCGCACGCCGCGGCGTCACCGCGCGTGAGGCAGGCCAGCGCGTCGCGCTCGCCGCCGACGTGATCGCCGTGCTTGCCGACCAGCACGTCGAACCGCCGGACGGTCACGTCGACTCCAGGTGTCAGTCCTTCGCGGCGCAGGCGGTTGAGCGGTATGAGCGTCGCCTGCGGCGAGTCGATCGCGCCGGTGGCCAGCGTCTGGCCCTTCAGGTCGGCGAGCCCCTGCACCGGGCCATCGCGCCGCGCCACGAAATAGGAGCGGCGATCGCGATCCGTGTCGCGCATCGCGATGGCGCGGCAGCCCTTGGCGGAACGTCGCCGCGCGTCGAGCCACGCGAGCGGCGAGTTCCAGGCGATGTCGATCGCGCCCGACAGCAGCCCGTCGTTCTGGTCCTCGTAGGTCGAGTAAAACGCGACGTCGATCGGCTCGCCCTGCGCGTCGAAGAAGTCGCGGATGATCTCCCAGATGACCGACACCTTGGGGTCGTACATCACCGCCCCGACTTTCAGCGCGCCGGCCATCAGAAGACCTCCAGGCCGCATAGCGCGCGACCGATGAACTCGTAGGCGACGTCGCTGGTCGGCGCCATCACGATCGGCGCACGTGCGTCCCGGAACAGTCGTTCGATGCCGTGCGCGCCGCCGAACGCCGCGCCGCCGCACGTCCGCATCGCCATGTCGGTGACCAGCGCCGCCGTCTCGGTACCCGACGCCTTGGCCTCGAGCACCATCAACTGCGTCGCCGGTCCCGGCGATTCCAGCGAGTCGAGGACGGCGCCCAGGTGCGCCCTTGCCCGATCGGTCTCGATCCGCATTTTCGCGATCTGCGCGCGCAGCGTCGGCAGGTCGGCGAGCGAACTGTTCGATTCCTCGAACCGCGTGTGCGTGACGTGGGCGATCGTCGCCTGTACGGCCGCTTCGGCGATGCCGATCCCGACAGCCGCCGATCCGACCTGGAAGAGCGGCAGCACGGTGGCGAGCATCATCTCCAGCCCCTTACCGTTACGCGTGAGGGCGCGGTCGGCGCCGGCCGACACGTTGTCGAGCGCCATCGGCGCGCTGGCGTTGCCCCGCAGTCCGAGTCCACTCCATACGCCCGCGACCGTCATGCCGGCGTCGCCATTGAGAAGAAGGTAGATCGAGCTCTCGAGCGGCGTGGTCGCATCGCTTGCCAGCGTCGAGACGACGTAGCCGTCGGCGTGGCCGGCCGAGGTGACGAACGACTTCTGTGCGCTAATCCGCACGGCTCCGTCGCCGGTCGCGCTGGCCCGGCTCACTGGCGCCCAGAAGTGGCTGCGCGATCCCTTCTCGCTGAACGCGAGCGTCGAAAGATGCCGTCCCGCTGCCGCCGCCTCGAGGAGCGGCGCGGTCTTGTCGGGCGCGGCGGCGTAACAGGCGACGCCGCACAGGTGCATCAGGTACACCATCGCGGTCGACGGACAGCGCTGGGCGAGCGCATCGATGACCGCGGCGGCGGTCCGCGGCCCCTGTCCGAGTCCGCCCTGCGCCTTCGGGACGGTCAACCCGAGGAGGCCGCTGGCGCCGAGCGCAGCGATCGAGTCCTTCGGGAACGCCGCTTCGCGGTCGACGCTCGCGGCGCGCGGCGCCAGGTCGCGGTCGGCGACCGCCGCGGCGGTGGTGGCAATCTGCTGCTGCTCTTCGTTCAATCGATACATCGCTACGCTCTCCTTCAGGACGTCTGGACGAGTTCGATGTCGAGCTCGAGAGCTTCGCGCAGCGTACACACCAGCGGAAGGCGGTCGAGCATGTCGTCGAACAGCGCCCGGGTGGCTTTCTGGTCAACCGAGGCGACGAACACTTTGATGGCGATACGGCAAATCCGCGGCCGGGCGGTCTCACCACTCACTTCCAGATAAGCGAGTCCGCCGTGCAGCTCGCCGGTCACGAGCGCCTCCACGGCGTCGATCGCGAGACGCCGGCGCCGCGCGAACTCCCGCAGACCGTTGACGACCTCGCCACCCACCGCACCGAGCGCATACTCGAGCGCCGCGACGTGCGGGGACTCGTCATCGAACTCAACGGGGCGCCCGATCGAGAACTGGCGTCGGCCCACCGAAACCCGAGCGGACGCGGGCCCGGGCGCCGTGATCCGCAACGAAATCGTGATGGCGGTCATGGGTGAACGCTCGCCGGGGGACACCCGGAACGGACAGTCAATCTGGATCAGCGATCGGATGGCGCAACGCGCCAGCGGAGGCGGGCTATCAGGTGAAGCCGGAGATGATGCGGTCTGCGCACATCTGCACCGATGCTAGCACGGGTGGATGAGGCGGCCGACCCTTGAGGTGGTCCGGAATCCGTCACATCCGAAGTGCTTGTAGCTGCGCTGTAAGTTTCGAGGGAATGGAAGCGCCGGATCTACGAGTACCTGGCATCCGGCATGCTTGAAGAATCCAGACTCTTTGCGCGACCTTATGCCCACCGGAGACGATTTTGTTCGCCGCCATCTTGCCCAGATCGTCGACTCTTCAGACGACGCCATCGTCAGCAAGGACCTGAACGGCATCATCCAGTCCTGGAACGCGGCGGCCGAACGCATGTTCGGCTACACCGCCAGCGAGGCCATCGGCCAATCGATCCGTATGATCATTCCGCCGGAGCTGCAGGCCGAGGAAGACATGGTGCTGGCGCGCGTTCGAACGCGCCAGGGCGTGGATCACTTCGAGACCAGGCGGCGCCGGAAGGACGGTACCGACATCCTGGTATCGCTGACCGTGTCGCCGATCTCGGACGAGGCCGGCGTCGTTGTCGGCGCATCGAAGATCGCGCGAGACATCACCGAACGGACCAGCCTGCTGGCGATGGCGGCGCAGCAAGCAATCATTGCCAAGACGCTGGGCGACGTCGGCACGCTGATCGCGTCCTCACTCGATCAGCCCATCGTCGTCCGGAAGGTGATGGAGGCGGCGACCAGCCTCACCACGGCCGAGTTTGGCGCGTTCTTCTATAACGTGCGCGATCCGCAGTCCGGTGAGGTCTACATGCGGTCCACGCTGTCGGGGGCGCCCAAGGAGGCATTCGCCGCGATTCCACCTCCACGTCAGGCGGAGATCTTCGCGCCGATCCTTCATGGCGAGGGGCCGGTCCGCCTGTCCGACGCCACAATCGATCCGCGATTTGAACACAATCCCCCCTTCTTCGGTATGCCGGAAGGACATCTGCCCGTCCGGAGCTATTTGGCAGTGCCGGTGACGAATGCCGCCGGAGAGTTGCTTGGAGGGCTGTTCTTCGGCGATTCCACCCCTGGCGTGTTCACCGAGGAGCACGAACAGCTGGCCACCGGCATCGCCGGGTGGGCCTCGCTTGCCCTCGAGAACGCGCGGCTGTATACGGCGGCACGCGATGCCGACCGGCTGAAGGACGAGTTCCTCGCGGTGCTCTCCCACGAGCTGCGAACGCCGCTGAACGCCGTCGTCGGTTACGCGCGGCTGCTGCAGGGCAATGTCCTGAGCGGGGACAAGGCGGCGCGAGGAATGGAAACGCTCGAGCGCAATGCCCTGGCGTTGATGCAGATCGTGGACGACGTGCTGGACGTCTCCCGCATCATCTCCGGCAAGATCCGATTGGACGTGCAGCCTGTCGAACTGCCGCTGCTCATTCACAACGCCGTGGCGACGGTGAAGCCGGCCGCCGACGCCAAGCGGGTGCGGATCGAGACGATCGTCGATCCCCGGGTCGGGCCGGTGTCCGGCGACCCCGACCGTCTGCAGCAGGTCGTGTGGAATCTCCTCACCAACGCCGTGAAGTTCACGCCGAAGACGGGGCGCATCCAGATCCGCCTCGAACGTGTGAACTCGCACGTCGAGATTGTCGTCAGCGACACCGGCACCGGCATTCGTCGGGAGTTCCTGCCGCACGTGTTCGAACGGTTTCGACAGGCGGATGCCAGCACGACGCGAAAGACCGGCGGCCTCGGGCTCGGGCTCTCGATCGTCGGGCACATCGTCGAACTGCACGGCGGCTCGGTGGAGGCGCTCAGCGACGGTGAAGGCAAGGGCGCAACCTTTCGCGTCCGTTTGCCGCTGATGATCGTCCACACGGAGACCGGGCGCGAGCGTCGCGAACATCCCATCACCGAACGGCGCGGACCGCTGCCGAAACTCGGAAGTCTTCGTGGCGTCCGCATCGTGGCGATCGACGATGAAGAGGACACGCTCGGGCTCCTGCGGGTCGTCCTGGAGGCGGCTGGCGCCGAGGTTCTCACCTTTTCGTCGGCGTTGGCCGGGCTCGAACATCTCGCCGGGCTGCATCCCGATGCGCTGGTGGTCGATGTGGGCATGCCGGAGATTGACGGCTATGAATTCATCTCGCGGCTTCGCCGCTCGCCAGACGTCACGGTCCGGGACGTTCCCGCCGCGGCGTTGACCGCGTTCGCGCGCGCGGCGGACCGCACCAAGGCCCTGGAGAGCGGCTTCGAGATGCATCTCGCCAAACCCGTCGATCCCGCGGAACTCGTCGCGTCGATGGCGACGCTCGTCCGGCGTGGGGCGGCCCGGCGCGACGTTGACGGTGCCCGCTGAAGCATCGGGGGGCGCCAGCGCCGTGAACCATCACTGAACGCGCTGTGCTGACGCGGGCGCGCTCCTCAAAAGGCCAGGACGGTCTGCAACATCGGCACCCAGCCGGTCATGCCCGCCGTATAGGGGGTGAAGGCCCCGCTATAGGGAGCGCGATCGACCTTGAACAGCTCCATGTTGAGCCACACTCGCTCGGTCGGAGCGAAGTGCCACTTGACGCCGCCGCCATACTCATGGGAGTCGCCGAACTGCCCGCGAACCCAGGAGCCACGGCCGTACACCATGACCTTCTTCGGTGCGACGAAGTAACCCGCTGTAAGCTCGGCGCCATGGTCCAGCGTGGACGCGAGCGGAAGGGGGCCGTCGGCCTCAAATTCGCTCAGCCAGCGCGTGAAGTATTGGCCGTTGATCGCAAGCCCGTTCCATTTGAGGCCGCCGTCGACCGCCCACATCCGGTACGTCGCCACGTCGACCGTCACGCCAGGCGCGAATGCGCCTGTCGCGAAGGTGAGCACGCCATCGGAGTTGTAGAGTGACGTATTCTCCGGGCTCGATTGATCGAGATTCGAGAAACGATCTTCCCTGGATCTGGTGAACGCTGTGCCAATTCGTACGCGTACCTTCTTCGACGCAAAGTAGTCGTCGTACATGTTGCGGGCTTTGCCCGGCTCGCCATAGGCTCCCAGCGGTTCCCACCAGGTACTCCCCGACCACGCCAGGTGCGTATCGATCTTGTTTGCCGAGATGCTCAGAGTATTGAGCCCGTTACCGACAAAGGCCAGGTAGTTCAGCCCCTTTCCCAGGTCTCCGTTCGCCCACGCGCCCTGCGTAAACCCTGGACGGAAGAAGTTGTCGGCCATGCTCCTGTCAGTCGAGGTGAAGAACGGAAAGGTGTTGACCAGCGAACGGCTGCCGGGCACGCCGGTGTACCCCCCGGTGAGCGTAAAGGCCTTGTTGAACTGCCACCCGATGTTGCTGGCGACGACGATGGAGGCGGCGCCAGCGGAGGTCCAGATGGTGAAACTGTATCGAAGCCTCTGGTCGAAGACGTATCCGCCGAGGATGATCATCGCGCGGTTGACCGTGATGTCGTTGCGGGTATGAACCTCGCGAGTCACGCCGAGGTGGTCAGTGAACGACTCCTCGCTGTTCTGAGTGTTGAGATAGCGGAGCTGGGTGTTGAGGTTGAACTTGAGGAGGAACGGCACTCGCGCGTCGGCGGGGGTTTCCCAGATGACCATGCCATCGCGATAGCGCTCGCTGATCGGCGGAGGGGTCGCAGCGGTTGTCGTTTGTCCGCCGCCGTTGGGATCGGCTGCTGGGGACTGTGCTGAAGCTGACGCGGCGAAGACGGTCACGAGTACGGCGATAACGACACTCACCAAGGCCATGAACACTCCTGCGATTTGGCGAGTTGTCGCCGCGGAATCAAAAGCTCCTCGTTGACGTCCCGCGGAGGGAATGTCCCGCGCGAGTCAACGAGGAGCTCCTTCGATTAGCAGAGCACGACAGAGAGGGCGAGGCCGGCTTCGCTGGTCTCCTTGTATTTACTGTTCATGTCCTTGGCGGTTTGCGCCAGCGCCATCACAGTCGCATCAAAGTCGACGCGGTGCCTGGACGCGATTTCATTGCTGGCGATCGCGTAGGCGGTCCACGCCTTGACCGCGCCGAACGCACACCGCTCGATGCACGGCACCTGCACGTAACCGGCGACCGGATCGCAGGTCATGCCCAGGTGATGCTCGAGCGCCGATTCGGCGGCATTCTCGACCACTTTCGATTCGGCATCGTACGCGGTAGCGGTCAGTGCCGCAGCCATCGACGAGGCGACGCCGATTTCCGCCTGGCAGCCGCCCTCGGCCGCAGACAGCGTCGCATGGTGCTTGCAAAGATAACCGACGGCCGCGGCCGCGAGCATGCCATCACGGATCTTCTGCCGCGGGACCTTTCGGACCTCGATGAGTCCATAGACCAGCGCCGGCATCACGCCGGCGGAACCGCCGGTCGGCGCCGTGATCACGAGGTGGCCGCGCCCGTTTTCTTCAGACGCCGCCAGCGCAAACGCCGAGAGCGTGCCGATGCCGCGATCCGCTTGAAACTTGTCGTCCATGGCGCGCTTGTACACCGTGGCGGCCTTGCTGTGCAGTTTGATCGGACCCGGCAGCACGTCATCTTCCGGCATCGACAGCCCGGACTTCACCGTCGCGACCATGGCGTTGATGATCTTGTCGATGAAGGTGTTCACGTCCTCTTCGCTCTTGCCCGAGATCGACATCTCGTTGGCCAGCATGATCTTGGCGATCGTGGTCTTGTTGGCGTCGGCGTGGCCCCGCAGCTCTTTCATCGTCGCGAAGGGATATTTCGGCGCGTTTTTCTTCGGCGGCGTATACCCTTTCCACTCGATGAACCCGCCACCCACTGAGTAGTACTCCTGCTCGAGCAACACCTTGTCGCCCGCGAGGAGCTTGACCGTCATCGTG
>DASXLB010000019.1 GCA_036496585.1 Vicinamibacterales bacterium | reverse complement strand
CGCCGACAGATCCGGATCGATTCCGCTCGAAATCGCCGTGCTGGCCAGCGACGAGCACGGCAAGACGGCCGGCGGCGCACGACAGACCGGAACCGTCCAGGTCCCGTACTCGACGGCCGGCGACTCCGCGTTCGTCGAGTTACAGACCTTCGTAACGCTGCCGGCGGGCGTTTACGAGCTGCGCGCCGCAGTGATGAACGGCGAGACACAGGCAGCGGCGAGCGTCTTCACCCATCTCACCGTGCCCTCCTTCGACACGGGCAGCCTCGCGCTGTCGGACCTCGTCCTCGGGACTCGCGAGAGCACCACGCCGCCGCAGCCAGGCGCGCCCGCGATGCCGATCGTGCCGACGACGGCGCGCGTGTTCCGTGCCGATACCCCGGCCTGGGCGTTTCTCCGCGTCTACCGCGCGGGCGACACGGACGCGGAGCGGGTCGCGCTCGATGTGACCGTACTGGACGGCCAGGGCAGGCGCGTCAAACACCAGTCGCTGCCCAATGCGTCGTTCTCGGGACGCCAGGCCGACGTGCGCCTCTCGTTACCGATGAAGGGCCTCGCGCCCGGCGCCTACATCCTGCGCCTCGACGCGAAGCAGGCCCGCGTCGAGGCGTCGCGCGAGGTGGCCTTCGCGGTCACGTCGCCCGCGCCGGTGATGGCCCCGACGGTCCACACGCCGGAGCTCGACGCGGCACTCGACGCGGCGGCGGCCTATCTCGATCGATACGAACACCGCATCAGCGCCATCGGCGCCGAAGAGCAGTACGAACAGGCGGTCGCGCCGCTCCCTGGCGCGATCAACCGCCCCAACATGGCGGTCAACGCGCCGCCGATCATCCGCAGGACGCGCGCCAACATCATGACCCTCGGCATGGGCGCACGCGGGTGGGTCGCGTTCCGCGACGTCTTCGAAGTCGACGGCAAGCCGGTGCGCGAGCGCGAAGAACGGCTCAGCCACATTCTCCAGAACGTAACGCCCGATTCGCTGGAGCAGGCACGGCAGATCGCGATCGAGAGCGCGCGCTACAACCTCGATCCCGAGACGACCCACATCAACCGCACGATCAACGTGCCGATGACGGCGCTGCTCTTCCTGCGGGGCGCGAACCAGGCCCGCTCGGCCTTCCACCTCGGCAAACCCGAGCGCGTCAACGGCATCGACTGCGTCACCCTGCAGTTCACCGAGCGCCTGCAGCCACGACTCATACGCACGGGCGATGACGTCCCGGCGCAGGGGACCATCTGGATCGACATGGCCAACGGCGGCCGCATCGTCAAGACCGAGCTGGCGATGGATTCGGGCGGGGCGCAGGCCGTCCGGTCGCGAACCGCGGTCACGTATGCGCGCGTGGACAAGCGGGATCTGTGGGTGCCTACGGTCATGGATGAGACCTATGAGGTGACCGCCACGCGTCAGGTCCTGACCGGCCGCGCCACCTACTCCGACTTCCGCGAGTTCAAGGTGACGACGAGCGAAGGCATCAAGTGACGCCGCGAGTCGCGATGCTGCTGGTGGCCGTCGGGTGCACGGGCGCCGCAACGATGGCGCAGGAACGCCAGCGCCCCTCCTTCAAAGCCGGCGTCCAGCTCGTGCGCATCGACGTGTCGGTGCTCGACGACAAGCGAGGAGCCTGATTTGAGCCCCTCAAGCTGGCGCTTCGCAGGCCCGAATGAACCGAAGCACTCATCAATCTCTTGTGCTTGATCGCTGATAGACCCTGCTTCAAAACTAACTCGACCTGTTGGCAGCAAGAGTGCGAGCCGAGCTAACGAAGGATTAGGGCCGGACTATAGGCAATTACGAAGCGTGAACTCCTGAAGCTTCCCGGGACGTTCGAGGAAGCCCTGTCCGATCTGATGCGGACACCCCACCGCCGAAGGACAAGAAGCCTCAGCCGCTGAAGCCGAAGAAAGCAGAAGGGGCGCTAGCGCGCTAGCCGCGCTTTTTGGTCGCGCGTCTTTTGGGACTCAGGGTCTTCGCGCTCTTACGGATCACCCCGCTTTCTTCTTTCAGTTCGTCCGCGAGCTTCCGCAGCGTGCGGCTTTGATTCAGCATCCGATTGGCGCGGTCGAGAATGCGCCGTCGATCGTCGGCGTGGTCGTCGGACATTCAGCCTAGCCTACTCGTTTCGCTAGCTGCCGAGGAAGGGGCCGCGCTGGGGCGGGATCTCGAGGTGTGCCTGCAACTCTTTCCTGCGCGCGTCGAGGGCCTTGATCCTCGGCCTTCCCCTCGTCCACCGCGATCTCGTCGGCGGTCAACTCGCCGCTAGAAACCATACAGCGCCGCGGCGCGACGGATGATCTCCACCAGGTAGGCGAGGCACCACGCGCTACCCAGCACCGGGCCAATCACGCGTC
>DASXLB010000018.1 GCA_036496585.1 Vicinamibacterales bacterium | reverse complement strand
GGACGCCCGTTCATTCGCCGAATCCGTCACAACGCCTGCCAGTGAAACGCGTCACGTCGAGCGGCGGCGTCAGCGCCCGTTGCCGATGCTGCTGACGATTGACGAAACGGCTGACCTGCTGCGCACGACGCGTCGCGCCGTGTACGCGATGGTCGAACGACGACAGTTGCCCGGCGTCGTACGCGTGCGCCGACGTGTCCTCGTGCGCTCGCAGGAGCTGCTAAACTGGCTCGACCAGAAAAGCGCGCTCTCGCTGAAGGAGAACAAGCGATGAGCGTGACCATACGACCGTACGTGGACGGCGGCTGGGAAGTGGATATCCGGATTGTCCTGCCGGACGGCGCCCTGATTCGCGAGCGACGAAAAGCCCTGACCGCGTCGAAGAGCGCGGCGCAACGGTGGGCCGAAGCGCGCGAGCGCGTGCTGCTGGTGAACGGCAAGCCGGATCGAGTCAAGGAGGTGTTGCGACCACCAACAACACTGCGGGAATTCGCGCCGCGATTCCTGGAAGGGCACGCCAAGGCCAATCGTCTCAAAGCGAGCGGCATCGCGTCGAAAGAATGCGCGCTTCGCATTCATCTCGTGCCGGCGCTTGGCGACAAGCCGCTGGCAGCGATCACGACCGAGGACGTCCAGCACCTCAAGTCCGCGCTCGGCACGAAATCACCGAAGACGGTGAACAACGTGCTGACGGTCTTGAATGTGCTGATGCGGACCGCGGTCGAGTGGGACGTGATCGACCGCGTGCCGTGTTCGATCAAGATGCTGCGCACGCCGCGAACCGAGGCGTCGTTCTATGAGTTCGACCAGTTCGAGCGGCTCGTCGAGGCGTCAGCGCGAGAGCCGCAAGCGCACCTGGTTGTGCTCTTGGGCGGCGAGGCTGGCCTGCGGCGGGGCGAGATGATCGGACTGGAATGGACCGACGTCAACCTGACCAAGCGGCAGTTGTGCGTGGCTAGATCAGATTGGCGCGGCCACGTCAACGCGCCGAAAGGCGGTCGCATCCGGTACGTGCCGCTGACGAAGCGGCTGGCGGCTGCGCTGCAGGCGGCAAGGCACCTTCGCGGTCCACGCGTGCTGTGTGACCAGGAGGGGAAACCGCTGACGCAGAAAGTGGTGCAGGTGATGATGCGACGGGTGGCGCGGCGAGCGAACGTGAAACCCGGAGTGCATATCCTGCGGCACACGTTCTGTTCGCATCTCGCGATGCGTGGTGCGCCGGCGCGGGCGATTCAGGAGCTCGCCGGGCATCAGGATCTCGGGACGACGCAGCGCTACATGCATCTGAGTCCGGCGGCACTCGACGCGGCCATCCGGCTATTGGATGGTGCGGAAACCCGTGGAGGAATCGTGGAGGCGCCGGGAAAACCGGGCTAGAAAGCCCGGTTTCATTGAGAAAAATGGTGGAGGCGCCGGGAGTTGCACCCGGGTCCGAAAATACATCCCCGCAGGAATCTACGATGCGTATCCGCGTCTGTGGTGTCGCGCCCGGCGTGAAGACCCGGAAAAACCGCCGGACACCAACCCCGAAAAATCTCGCCGCGATCGTCCGAGGCAGCCGATCACAGCCAGCCTGCTAAAATGACATCTGGTCCCCGCCCGCAGGCTGACGAGGGCAGACGCTCACAGGTTCTTAGGCTGCGAGAGCGAGCTGCGAATCCGCAGTTAGGTTGGTTTCCATCTTTTATCGAGGTTGATGGTCCTCGGCACGCATCCTGCGAAACAATATCTCCGTCGAATCTGGTTCGCCCCCTTTTGAAACGCTACCCCCATTGTACGACGCCTGGCAAGCCGGCGGAGCGGTTGGTGGGGCGCGCCGGAGGATCGGGGTGTAAACCCCTGCAAGTCATGGGATAATCACGACGTCATGTCGCTCGACGATCTGCAGGCGCAACTGCGAGGCGCGCTCGATCAGCAGTTCGCGACCCTCAAGCAGCACTACGAACAGGCCGTCGCGGAGGCCCGCGGCCAGGGCGCGGCCGAGGCGGAGCGGGTGGCCGGCGGCCGCCTCGAATCCGCGCGAGGCGCCTGGCAGGCCGACCTCGAGAAAACGGTGGCGGCGGCGCGCGCCGAAGCGCTGCAACAGGCGCTCGAACGGGGACGCGCCGAACGGAACGCTCTCGAACTCGAGTTGCAGCAACAGCTCGAGCAGACCGTCCAGCACTCGGTCAACTCCGTCAAGCGCAGCGCCGAGCTGCAGCTCGACGCGCTCCGTAAGCGGATCGACGAGGAGGTCAAGGCCGAGCGCGAACGCGGCCAGACGGCGCTCGAAGCCGAGTCCCGCCGCGGTCAGGAGGCGCTCAGCCAGGCCCAGCACGTGCTCGATGGCGCGCAGCAGACGCTCGCCGAGCGCCAGGCGCGCGCCTCGGCCGAACTCGAAGCCGTCAAGCTGCTCCTCGAAGCCGAGATTGCGTCCGCGCAGGCGCACGCCGCCGCTGCGGTGACCGAAGCGGACGCCGCCAGGACCCAGGCGAGCGCCGCCGCGAACGATCTCGCCGCGGCGCGCGAACAGCACGCCTCGACCCAGGCCGACGCCGACAGCCTCCGTCGCCAGCTCGCCTCGGTGCACGACGACGCCGGTGGCCTGCGCAATCAGCTGGGTGCCGCGCAGGCGGAAACTGCCGACGTGCGCCAGCAGCACGCCTCCGCGCAAGCCGAGACCGCAGCCGCCCGGGAGCAACTCACCGCCGCGCAGTCGGACGCCGCCGGCGCGCGCCAGCAGCTCTCGGCCGCAGAGGCCGCCGCCGCAGCGGCCCGCGAGCAGCTGGCCTCGATGCAGGCCGAGATGACGGCCGCGCGCGAACAGCTGGCTTCGGCGCAGGCCGACGCGGCAGCGGCGCGCGAACAGTTCGGGACGGCGCACGCAGAGATCGTGGCGATCGGCGAGCGACTCGCTTCATCGCAGGCTGACGCCACCGCGATGCGGGATCAGCTCACCTCGGTCCACGCCGATGCCGCCGGGATACGCGATCAGCTCGCGACGGTCCACGCCGACGCCGCCGGCGTCCGCGACGAGCTCGCCGCGGCCCACGCGCACGGCGCCTCCGCCCGCGAGCAGCTCACGGCGGCCCAGGCCGAGGTCGCCGCGGCCCGCGAGCAGCTCGCGTCCGTCCACTCCGACGCCACGTCGGGGCGCGACCAGCTGGCGTCGGCGCAGGCCGAGGCCGTCGCGGTGCGCGACCGAATGACCGCGGCGGAGACCGCCGCCGCCGCCCTCCGCGATCAGCTCGCATCGGCGCAATCGGAGAACGCCGCCGTCCACGCGCAGCTCGCGTCGGCCCAGGCCGACGTCGCGGTCGCGCGCGACGCCGCCGCAAAGGCCGGAGCCGCGGCCGACGCCGCCTCGGCGATGGTGGCGGCAGAAGCCGCCAGGAGTGCGGCGGCGATGGAGGCGATGAAATCGGCTGCGCCCGCCCCGACGTTCGCGGGCGCGGCGCTGTCGCGGCTGCCCGAATCGGTGCGCGCGATCGACGGCAGCGCGTCGCTCAGCCAGGCACTCGAAACGCTCCTGCAATACTCCGCAGCGATCGCTGGCCGTGCAGCCCTGTTCATCGTCAATGGCGATCGCCTGAAGCCCTGGAAAGCCGTCGGCATCGCCGACGCCGAGACGCGCACGGTGGAGTCGTCCATCACCGGATCCGACCTGCTCGCGCACGCCGTTCAGACCGGACGGGCCGCTCCCGCGTCGGCAGAGCGGCCGGCGCCACCGTTCGCACGACTGAACGGCGGGCAGGCGACGGCGGTGCCGCTGATGATCAGCGGCCGCGCGGTGGCGGTGCTCTATGCCGACACCGGCGGCGGCGAGGGCAGCGCCGGGTGGGCTGAAGCGATCGATCTCGCCGTCCGGCATGCCGCGGCGGTGGCGGCACTGCGAGCCGCGATGCGTACGCTCGACGTGGTGCGCGGCGATACGCCCGACGGGACCGGCGCCCACGGCAACGGGGAGGAGGGCGCCCGGCGCTACGCGCGCCTGCTCGTGTCGGAAATCAAGCTGTACAACGAGGGCGCCGTGCGCGCCGGCCGTGAGCAGCGGGATCTTCGCCGCCGACTGCGCGCCGAAATCGACCGCGCGCTGCGGCTGTACCAGGAGCGGGTACCCACGGCCGTCGGGGCGCGCGACCAGTTCTTCCAGCAGGAGCTGGTTCAGACGCTGGCCGATGGCGACCCGGCGCTCCTCGGGACCTGATGCGGACCAGGGGCCCCGCCCGCCTGTTCGTTTGCGCGGCGGTGGCCGCGTCGCTGATCCAGGCGTCCCCGTCGGCGGCCCAGGCTCCATCATCGCCAGCCGCCCAGGCGCCTCCGGCCTCCCCGCAGCCCGCACCGGCGCCGGAGCAACAGGAAGCCGAGCCGCTCCGTCCCACGGTCCACGCGGCGCTCCCGCAGAACATCGACGACTACTGGTTCGCGCCGCGCGCTGTCGAGCGCGCGTCGGTCAAAGGGACGCCGCTCGCCGAGGCTGCCACCGCCTACGCGGCCGGCAACTATGCGCCGGCGGCGAGCTATGCCCGACAGGCTCTCGCGGCCGGCGGCCCGCTGCAGGACTATGCGCGCTTCTACCTTGGCGGCGCGCTCCTCCGTTCCGAACCGGCGGAAGCCGAGAAGCTCTTCACCGCGATCCTCGATCGCAAGCCGGACGGCTATCTCTGGCTCGTCGCGTCACTCGGCCAGGCGGAAGCCGTCGAGGCCCGGGGCGATCATGCCGCGGCCGCGGACCTCTACGAAAAGCTGTCGACCCACAAGGCTGCTGCGGTCGACGACATGCTGGCGCGGATGGCCCGCGCCGCCTCCGCGGCCGGCGACCGCACGCGGGCGGCGGTCGCCTGGCAGCGCGTGTATTACGAATTCCCTCTCAGCGATGCGGCGAGGAGCGCGGGGGACGCGCTCCCCACGTTGCAGGACGTGGCACCCAAGGTCGACGGCAAGCGTGACCTCGGGCGGGCGCTGATCCTGTTCGGCGCGAAACGGTATTCCGAGGCCCGAAGCGCCTTCGTCATCCTCCAACCGCAGGCGAGCGGTGACGAGCGCGAAGTGATCGACCTCCGCATCGCCGAGTGCGACTATTTCCTGAAACGCTATGACGCTGCGCGCGAAGGCGTCCGCCCGTACCTCGAGCAGGCGTCCCGCCGCGCCGAGGCGCAGTACTTCTATCTGAGCGCGCTGCGAGCGCTCGGCAATCATGACGAGGCCGACCGCCTCACGCGGGCCCTGGTCGACGCCTTTCCCGACAGCACCTGGACCGGCGAGGCGCTCAACAGCCTCGGCACGCACCTCATCGTCACCAACGACGACGACGTGGCGGCGCAGACGTTCAAGGAGCTGTACGAGAAGTTCCCGACCGGCCCGTATGCCGAGCGCTCGGCGTGGAAATACGGCTGGCGCGCCTATACGACCGGACACTTCGCCGACACGGTTCGGGTGTTCGAGAGCGCCGCGGCGGCGTTTCCGCGATCCGACTACCGGCCGCCGTTCCTGTACTGGGCCGGCCGGGCGCGCGAGAAGCTTGGCCAGGCGGAATCGGCGCAGGCGCGGCTGCGGCTCGTCTATACCGACTACATGAATTCCTACTATGGACGGCTCGCCGGCCGACATCTGCCGGCAGTGAAGGCGGCGGTCGAACCGACGCAGGCCGTGCGGGTCGGCTACCAGGATGCCGGCGTCGCGCCTCCGGCGCCGGCCAGCCCGCCTCCCAACGCGGCGATCATCCGTCATCTGCTGGCCGCCGGTCTGTACGACACCGGGCTCGCCGAACTGCAGTTCGCGCAGAAGGCGTGGGGGACGTCGCCCGCGATCGACGCGACGATCGCCTGGATCTACCATCAGAAAGGGGATCTCCGCCGCGCCATCACCGTGATGCGCCGCGCCTATCCGCAATTCCTGGCCGAGAGCGGCGTCGGGCTGCCCGCCGAGATCCTGCAGGTGATCTTTCCGCTCACCTACTGGGACGCGATCAAGAAAAACGCGGCGCTCTACGAACTCGATCCATATCTCGTTGCGTCTCTGATCCTGCAGGAGTCGACGTTCGATCCGACCGCGAAATCCGGCGCGAATGCCTACGGGTTGATGCAGATCGTGCCGGCGACCGGCCGCCGTCTGGCGACCGCGGTCGGCATCCGCCGGTTCAATACGGCGATGCTGACCAACGGGGATACGAACATCCGTCTCGGCACGCTCTATTTCAAGCGGCTGGTCTCGCAGTTCGGCGGCACCTACTACGCCCTCGCCAGCTACAACGCCGGCGAGAACCGCGTCGTCCGCTGGAAGTCCGAGCGCCCCTCGATGGACGAGGACGAGTTCATCGACGACATCCCGTTCCCCGAGACGCAGAACTACGTCAAGCGCATCCTCGGCATCGCCGAGGACTACCGCCGCCTCTACGGCGAAGGCGAAGGGCACCCGGCCCCGGTCACGAAAGCACCGGCAAAGAAGAAGTCGTCCGCCGCCAAGAAGCCGACCTCGAAAAAGACGTCGAAGAAAAAGAAGAGCGGTGGCGCGTAGCCGGATCGATCTTGTTCTTTGTCCGCAAGGGCGTTGAGGCGGACCTGAAGGTCCGCGCTACAGCTTCCATCCCGCTCCGCGCGACAGCTTCGATCCTCTATTCACGGGTACGCGATCACTTCGTAGATCGTCATCCGATCGTTCGACGACAGCTCGTTGAGATTGGCGCGGTAGGGCTCGAGGCGGCGGCGGATCTCTTCCTGCCGGTTCACGTACATGTCCCAGTGCACGGTGATATAGCGCACCCGGTGGCGGGCGAGCGCGGCAAACGCATCGGACGAAGGAAACGAATCGAGGATCGGCGCGTCCCTGCGGAAATCGGCCGGGATCACGTCGCTGTAGCCGTTGACGAGCGGCAGCCAGTGCGCGGTCGAAAACAGCATGTACTGCGCGTGCAGCGGGAACGCGACGCGGTCGCCGTAGAACGGAAACTCGGCCACCGGCGCGCGGGCGCGATGCGTCAGCGTGGCATAGCCGTCGGGGATGACGGGCGCGGCGAACCATCGGATCGGGAAGACCGCGACGTCGGCGATCGCGGCGAGGACGGCAAGCGCGCCGAACGCGCCGCGCAGCCGCGGCGGAAGGCGCGCCAGCAGGTCGGAGATCGCCAGACAGGCAAAGAGCGCCAGCACCATGATGACGACGAGCCCGAGGCGCGACGGGGCGCGCAGGAACGAGAACGTCGGCAGATCATAGAGGACCCGATATAGGCCGGCGCGCGGACCGAACGACGCCCACAGCGCCAGCAGGCCGAGCGTTCCATAGACGAGCGCCGTTTCCCGGTGCGCCGATCGCCGCCGCAAGGCGAACACGATGCCGGCCGCGCCGAGGAAGACGGCGATGTAGCCCGGGAACAGCACTTCGAGCCAGGGACCGGCGCGTCGCGCGTAGTCGAGCAGGGGCGCGTGCGCGTGCGCCGCCGACACGAGATAGTCGATCGGGCGCGCCGCCCAGCGTGCGGTGTCGTCGACGGTCCGCGCGAAGCCGGTGTCGCGCTGCACGCGCAGATACGGGATGAACACCGGCACCGTGACGGCCAGCGCGAGTATGCCGGCCGTGGCGATCGCCTGCCACCACGAGCGCGATCGCCAGAGACGGCGCGTCGACGCGAGCACCAGAGTCGCGTAGCCGACGATCAGGCCGGCGAACACGCCATAGTAGGCGCAGGCGAGCGCCTGCGCGGCGAGCGTGAGCCCGAGGGCGATGGGCACCGTCCAGCCGACTCCGGCCGCAGCATCACCCGGCTCGCCGGCCGCCGGCTCGCGCCGGCAGGCGTCCGCCAGGCGGTGCAGCCAGTAGAGCGACAGGGGAATCCCGCCCGTGAAGAGCAGCTGAATGTGGGACAGGTGCGACATCACATACGGGCAGAAGGCGTATAGCACGCCGGCGGCTGCGGCCGCGGGGCGGCTGCCGCTCACATAGAGGAAAAAAAGATACGCGCCAGCGAATGCGGACGCGAAGGCCAGCAGCATCGCGGTATTGAGCGTCAGCCACGGATTGCGCGTCAGCCACCAGGCTGGGATGCCGACCACGCCCGGCAGCAGGTTGGCTTCCGAGTACGCCAGCGTGGTCCTGTGCGGCGCGAAGATGTTCGCATCGAACACGTGCAGCGGGTCGGCGACGAGCGTGCGCGCCACCCACGACACGTTCCAGATGCTGAACTGGCCATCGGCGTCGGTCGGAGCCGTGCGGCCGAGCCGCGACAGACCGGTGGCGAGCGGCCAGGTCATGAGGATCGCGAGAGCGACGGCGGCAAACGCGAGAAGGAGCACCTCGCGCGGACGCGCGATGGTGCCGGGCCTGACCTGCATGTAGAATTGCCCGTCATTGTAGCGCCGGTTTCGACACCACGTGCGGCCGCGATCGCGGCGGCCGCGTTCACCGCGGCGGCGGCGCTGCTGTCGTTCGGCGCGATTGCGTTCGCCGGTCCGTCGCCTTCGATGCTGCCAGCCGGCGCGCGCGTCGGCATCCTGTCGCTGGATGCCTGGCGGCTCGCGCTGTCCGCGCTGGCCGGCGCGATCGTGCTGGCGATCGGCTGGCGCCGCCCGGCCGCCCAGGCCTCGCTCCTCGCCGCGGTATCGCCGCTCCTGCTCGTGTTCCTGCCGTGGCTGCCATTCACCGTTCCCAACGCGTTCCTGATCTGGACCGGCGGCCTGTTGTCGCTCGTGTGGGTCGTGACGGGGACGGCGCTGGTCGGCGTGTGGCAGCCGCGAGTCCCGTCGGTGACCGCGGCCAGCCCGCGTGCGCAGACCGTGCTCGCGGGATTGGTGTCTTTCGTCGTGTTCGCGTCGGCAGCCTGGTTCGCCTCACCGTCCATTCCCGGCGGTGACGAGCCGCACTACCTGATCATCACGCAGAGCCTGCTCTACGACCACGATCTGCAGATCGAGAACAATCACCGGCGCGGCGACTATCGCGCCTACTTCGCCGGCGATCTGAATCCCGATTCGATCCGGCGCGGCCGCAACGGCGCCGTCTACTCGATCCACGCGCCTGGCCTGCCGGCGTTGCTGGTACCGGCGTTCGCACTGGGCGGCTATCACGGCGTGGTCGTCTTCCTGCTGGCGGTGGCGTCGGCCGCCTGTGCGCTGGCGTGGTATCTCGCCTGGCGGGTCACCGGCAGCGCCGCCGCCGCGTGGTTCGGCTGGGCGGCCGTCGCCGGTGCGGCGCCATGGATCCTCGAAACCTTCACCGTCTATCCCGATGGTCCCGGCGCCGCGATCGTCCTGACCGGCTTCTGGGCGCTGTTACGCGCAGAAAGGGAAGGACGCGAAGGAGGCGAAGGAGGCGAAGGACGGTCTTCGGTTCGCTGGTTTATTCATGGCTTGGCGCTGGCGTTGCTGCCGTGGATGCACACGAGGTTTTCGGTGCTGGCGGCCACGCTCGGCGGCCTCATTCTCGTCCGCCTCGCGCACGTGCCGAAATCGCTCCAGAAGGCGATCGCGTTTCTGCTGCCGCCGGCGGTGAGCGCGATCGCGTGGCTGTTCTTCTTCACGGTCCTCTATGGCACGCCGGATCCGTCGGCCCCGTACGGCGGCCGCGTCGACAGCGCGTTCGCGTTCCTGCCCAACGGGCTCGGCGGTCTGCTCTTCGACCAGGGCTTCGGGCTGCTGGCGACCGCGCCCGTGCTGGTGGTGGCGTTCGCCGGCTTCGCGCGCGCGCGGCGACTCGCGCTCGAGTGGTGCGTGGTGGCGCTTCCGTACCTGCTGGCGGTGACGACGTTCGCCATGTGGTGGGCGGGGATGAGCGGACCGGCGCGGTTTCTCGTGCCGCTGATGCTGCCGCTGGCGATTCCGGCGGCCTGCGCGTGGGCCGCCGCGACCACGCGCGGTCCGCGGATGGTGATGCTCGCCGCGCTGCTCGTCTCGATATGGCTGTCGGCGGTGATGGCGGCGGCCGGCGGCGGTCGGCTCGGCTACCACACGCGCAACGAGGGCGGTGCCACCGCCGCTCCCTGGCTGGAATGGGGGACGCGCGTGGTCGATCTCCCCTCGGCGTTGCCGGCCTTCGTACCCCTGCCGATCGGGACCGGCCTGCAGGCGCGCGTCGCGGCGGCCCGAAACGGATTCGGGGGGACACTGCCCTGGATCGTCTGTCTCGGCGCGGCGGCGCTGGCCGCGGCGCGCTGGATCGATCGCCGGCGGCTGGCCGGGACGCGGGCGATCGCGGCGCTGACCGCTGCGGCCGCCGCTGCCGTGATGGTGGCGGCCACCGTCGTATGGAAGGTGGAGGCGGCACCTTACAGTGCCGTCGCGGCACAGATGGACGCGCTGCGACTGCTCGCCGTTTCGCGGACGGCCGCCTTCGATCTGACAGCCCCCCGTCGCATTCCGCAGGCCGCCGCCTGGAACCTGTCGCTCGAGGTGCCGGTCGCGGTCCGCGCCGGCCGCGGTGGGCCGCGGCCGCTGAACCGGCCGCTTGCGGTCTTCCCCGGCGTGCCGGCGGGGTCCTACCTGCTCCAGGTGCGCCGCCACCGCGGGCTACTGAACACCGAGGGGTGGGTGATGGCCGGGGTCGGCAATGATCAATTCGCGATCGTCACGCAGCCGATCGGCGCTTTCGACGCCGGCGTCCGGATCGATCTCCCGGTGGACGTGCGGGCGCTGACGGTGCGGGCCGACGAAGGCGCGCGCGATCAGCTCGACGCGATCGCGCTGCGGCCGGTGTCGATGGCGTCCGGCCAGGCCCCCCACGAGACGGCACGCCGCGCGGTCCGCTACGGCGCGAGCGTGGTCTATTTCCTCGACGATCGCGCGTTCCCCGAGCCGTCGGGCTTCTGGGTCGGAGGAGGCCGGGACACGACCGTCGCCGCCCACGCCGATCGTCCGTCTCCGGCGCTGGCGATCCTGCTGAGGAACGGCGCGGCCGACAACCGCGTGCTGCTGGAAACGGCGGGCTGGCGGGGTGACGTGGCGCTCAAGCCTGGAGAAGAGCGGCGGATCGAGGTCCCTCTCGTTGCGCCCGGCACAGTGTTCCTGCGCATCCGATCCGAAGCCGGTTTCCGGCCGTCCGACGTCGACGGGCGGAACACGGACACGCGGTTCCTCGGCGTGTTCGTGCGGCCGGAGTAGGCGGCGGGAACGTCAGGCGATCAGCCGGCCGATGAATCCCACCACCCTGACCGGCGTCTGAAACTGCGGCGCCCGCCGGCGACCCGTCAGAACCGGGCGACCGCGCCGAAGTAGGGTCCCTTCAGCGTCATCGATCCGGAGTCGTGCTTCACCTTGTAGTACATGTCCCAGGCGCGGTAGCCGAGCTGGGCGCCGAAATGATCGGTGAAGTTCACCGTGCCATAGAGGTTGAAATCGTAGTACTTGCCCGAGTACTGGTCGGTGTTGAGCGCGCGGTCTGGCAGCTTGAACGCGCTGAATTCGCCGGAGATCGAGATGTTGGGCACGATGTAGCCGCGTCCGGCGATCCCGATGGCCGGAATCGGCGCGCGTGCGTGGGTGAACTGCGACGCGCCGACCGTCGACGCGGTCAGCGTCGCCTGGATGTCGGTGTACTTCAGGTCGAGGAGCAGGCCGACGAAGCCGCGGTCGCGGTAGACGAAATCCCATTCGTAACCGAAGCGGTACGCCTTCCACTGCAGCTCGGTGGTGACCGGTACGCCGATGTCGTATCGCTGTCCGTTGAACACGAAGGATGCGGTGACGACCTTCTGCGCCTCGTAGTCGATCGGCGTGTATTCGAAGCGGAACTTGTGCTTGGTGGCGGGACGCAGTACCACGTCGAGCTGCCGGAACTTCGTGCGCGCGATGCCGAGCTGATTGACGAAGTCGATGTTCGACCCGATGATCCCCAACGACTCGCTCGAGATGACAACCGGGTCCGGCACCGGGTCCCAGAACTCGACTCCCAGTTCCACGTGGTAGGTCTCGCCGGTAGCACGATTGGAGCTGGCGTGGCTGGCGCCATACTGCGCCTCGGCTGGGGCGGCCATGGCAAGGCCGGTCAGGCAACAGAGGGTGAATGCAAACACACGCGTGCGCATAGGTCGTTCCCGCCCCGGAAATGTTGATGAAAAACCGCCTGGCACGCGCCCGCTGGGAGCAGGCGCGGTCAGAATAGCACGTATTGCCGCTGGTCGGACCCGCTAGGTATACTCCGCCGCATGGTGAAGGCCAGGCCGGTTCGACGCGTGAAGGCCGATGCGCCGCACGTCGAACGCGCGTACCGCAACCTGAAAGCCGCCATCGTCGAAGGGCAGTATCGTCCCGGCGCCGCGCTGTCGGAAGTCGGGCTGGCGAGCGAACACGGGATGAGCCGCACGCCGATTCGCGAGGGGCTTGCGCGGCTCTGGCAGGAAGGCTACCTCGAACGCGTCGTTGGCCATGGCTACTTCGTGGCTCGCGTCACCGTGCAGCAGATTCACGACACGTTCGACGTGCGGCGCCTGCTCGAAGGGGCGGCGGCCGCGCGCGCGGCGGAGCTCGCGACGGAGGCCGACATCGCCCGTCTGCGCGCGCTGGCCTGTGTGCCGATGGGCGGCGGCCAGGACTACCGCGTATCGGAAACGGCCAACGTCCAGTTTCACCTGGCGATCGCCGCCTGCGCGCGCAACACCCTGGCGCTCGAGCTCATCGAGCGCTGTCTGGCGCAGATCGATCGTTTCATGTCGCTCGGCGTCAACTTCGGGCGGTTCAGCGAGAACGCGGCCGAAGCCCACCAGCAGATCGCCGAGGCGATCTCGTGCCGGGACGCCGCCGGCGCGCGCACCCGCATGGAAGATCACCTCGACTGCGGCAGCCGCCTGATGAAGGATGCGCTGCTGGGTGGCGATCTCACCGGCGTCGGCCTCTAGCGCTGGCGGACCCTGCCGACGGCATCTCGCTTGCTGTATCGACCGCGTATCCGACCGGGATTCCTAAAAATCTGAAGCGCGTCAGCATGTTGGCCTGATACGCCGACTCGCGGATCCAATCAGACGGTACGGCCGGGTCCAAACTTTCGGATTGTCGTTGGGAGGAGCGGGGCGTCCGGCTTCTGCCGGGCGCTCTGTTTTCCATCACACCCGCCCGTCCGCCGGGCGCGCCGACGCGGCCCTTGCCGCGGCGCCGCCTGCTATCCTCTGAGAGAACGATGCCCTCCCCGGCCCGGAAGCTCCTTCCCTACGTCGATCGTCACCGCCGCGCGTTCCTGACCGGCCTCGCGTGCGTCGTGTCGACGACGGCGTTTCAGCTGCTTGCGCCCTGGGTGCTGAAGTACGCCATCGACGATCTGCATCGCGTGGTCACGCGCGAGAAGCTGGCGCTGTATGCCGGGCTGCTGCTCGGTGTCTCGCTGATGCGCGGCCTCTTCCTGTTCCTGATGCGCCGGATCCTCATCGGGGCGTCGCGCGACATCGAGTACGACATCCGCAACGACTTCTTCGCCCGGCTCGAGCAGCAGCCCCTCGGGTACTACCAGGCGCGCCGCACCGGCGATCTGATGTCGCGGGCGACCAACGACCTCAACGCCGTGCGGATGATGATTGGGCCAGCGGTGATGTACACCGCCAATACCGTGCTGGTGTTCGTGATCGCGATCGGCGTGATGCTGACCATCGATCGCCGGCTGACGCTGCTGGCGCTGCTGCCGCTGCCGTTCGTGACGATCGCGGTGCGCTATTTCGGGTCGGCCATTCACCGCCGCTTCGAGCAGATCCAGGCGCAGCTCTCGGACATCAGCGCCGTTGTCCAGGAATCGCTCTCGGGGGTGCGGGTGGTCCGCGCCTACCGGCAGGAGGCGCACGAGATCGAGCGGTTCCGGCGATCGAATGAGGAGTACCTGCGGCGCAATCGGGTGTTAATCCGGCTGCAGGGCGCGTTCTATCCCAGCATGACGCTGTTTCTCGGCCTCGGGTCGCTGATGGTGCTGTGGGTCGGAAGCCGGGACGTCATCCACGGCCACATCACGCTCGGGGAATTCGTCGCGTTCAACGGCTACCTGGTGATGCTCAGCTGGCCGATGATCGCGTTCGGCTGGGTGACGAACATCCTGCAGCGCGGCCTCGCCTCGTGGGGGCGTATGCTCGAGGTGCTCGACCACGAGCCCGCGATCACCGATGCCGCGGTGACCGATCGGGGCCGCACCGCCGCACTCGACGGCGCCATCGACATCCGCAACCTCACGTTCGAGTACCCGCAAAGCGGGCAGCCGGTGCTCCGGGACATCAGCCTGCGCATCGAAGGGGGCCAGACCGCGGCGTTCATCGGCGCGACCGGGGCAGGCAAGTCGACGTTGATCTCGCTGCTGCCGCGTCTGCACGAGCCGCCGCCTGGCACGATCTGCATCGGCGGCGTCGACATCCGCGAAATCCCTCTCGCGCGGCTGCGCGGCGAGATCGGGTTCGTGCCGCAGGAGCCCTTCCTGTTTTCCGCCTCGATCGCTGACAACATCGTGCTCGGGGGCACGAACGACACGAAGGACACGAAGGACACGAAGGAGCGGGAAAGTGCGGCGGTCGCACGGCTGGATAAGGATGTCGCGGGCTTTCCCAAGGGGTATGCGACGACGATCGGGGAGCGCGGCATCACGCTGTCGGGCGGGCAGAAGCAGCGCACGGCGCTGGCGCGGGCGCTGTACGTCGATCCGAAGATCCTGATTCTCGACGACGCGCTTTCAGCGGTCGATACGTATACGGAGGAGGAGATCCTGTCACGGCTGCGCTCGGTGATGCGCCAGCGGACGTCGATCATCGTGGCTCACCGTATCTCGACTGTGCGTGAAGCCGACTGCATCTTCGTGCTCGACGCCGGACGGGTTGCCGAGCGCGGTACGCATGCGGCGCTGGTGGCGGCGAACGGACTCTACGCGGCGATGTACCGCAAGCAGCTCCTGGAAGAGGAGCTGCAGGCGAGTTAGCGAGGGGCGAGGCGGAGGACACGGATCCGGTGACGATTCAAGACGACGAGATACTGGGCAAGGACTACGATGCGAGGCTGATGCGCCGGCTGCTGGCGTATCTGCGCCCCTACCGCGCCCACGCGCTGGCGGCGCTGGCGGCGATCATCGCCAATTCCATCCTTCAGCTCGCCCAGCCCTATCTGATGAAGCTGGCCATCGACCGCTTCATCCCCTCACGCGACCTCGACGGCGTCGACCGCATCGCGTTTGCCTACCTGCTGGTGATCGCCGGCGGCTTCTGCCTCGAGTTCACTCAGACGTGGCTGTTGCAGACGACCGGCCAGCGGATCATGTTCGATATGCGGATGGAGACCTATCGCCATCTGCAGCGGCTCGACCTGCGGTTCTACGACCGCAGCCCGGTGGGACGGCTGATGACTCGCGTCACGACCGACGTCGATGTGATCAACGACCTCTTCACCTCCGGCGTCGTCTCCATCTTCGGCGACGTCTTCACCCTTGCCGGCATCATGATCGTGATGCTGTCGATGAACTGGCGCGTCGCGCTGGTGGCGTTCGCGGTGCTGCCGCTCATCGTCGTGGTCACGCAGTGGTTCCGTCGCAACGTCCGCGAATCGTACCGGACCGTACGGCGGCTGATCGCCCGGATCAACGCGTTCCTGCAGGAACACATCACCGGCATGGCGACGGTCCAGCTCTTCCGCCGCGAGAGCCGCGCCTTCAGCGAATTCGACGCGATCAACCAGAAACACCGGACCGCCAACATCGAATCGATCTTCTACTACGCCGCGTTCTACCCTGCGGTCGAGGTGATCGGCGCGCTGGCGGCGGCGCTGACCATCTGGTTCGGCGGGCGCTGGGTGCTGCAGGGTTCGCTGACACTCGGGTCGCTCGTCGCCTTTCTGCTCTATTCGCAGCGCTTCTTCCGCCCCATCTCCGACATGTCGGAGAAGTTCAACATCCTGCAGGCGGCGATGGCGTCCTCCGAGCGCATCTTCACGCTGCTCGACGAACCGGTGGCCATCCAGTCGCCGCCGGCCGGACCGCTGACGCCGGACATCCAATCCAAGACGTCCGGGCATATCGTCTTCGACCACGTCTGGTTCGCCTATGGCAAGACCGCCGAGGGAGAGCCGGACTACGTGCTGCGCGACGTGTCGTTCGAGGTCCTTCCGGGCGAGCGCGTCGGCATCGTCGGGGCGACCGGCGCCGGGAAGTCGACGATCATCAATCTCCTCCTGCGCTTCTACGACACGACCCGCGGCCGCGTCGTGGTCGACGGGACCGATGTGCGCGAGACGGATCTGGAACGGCTGCGCGCGCTGTTCAGCCTGGTGCTGCAGGACGTGCAACTGTTCTCGGGCACGGTTGCCGACAACATCCGCCTGGGCGCTGACATCTCCGACGCCGCGGTTCGCCACGCCGCCGCCGCGGTGCACGCGGATTCGTTCGTGTCGCGTCTGCCGCACGGCTATGCGTCGGCGGTCGCGGAGCGTGGAGCGACGCTCTCGGTCGGTCAGAAACAGCTGCTCTCGTTCGCGCGCGCGCTCGCTTTCGACCCGCGCGTCCTGGTGCTCGACGAAGCGACGTCGAGCGTCGACACCGAAACCGAGATTCTGATCCGCGACGCGCTGCACGTGCTGATGTCCGGACGGACGACGATCGCGATCGCGCACCGGCTATCGACGATCCAGGACATGGACAAGATCCTGGTGCTGCACAAAGGGCAGCTGCGGGAAGCCGGCACGCACCAGGAACTGCTCGCGATGCGGGGGATCTACTACAAGCTGTATCAACTGCAGTACAGAAATCAGGAGCGCCTGGGCGTCGCTCCCCACGAGCCGGAGACCAGTGCCCATTCTTCATCGATCGAGGCTCCAGCCTCTCAATAGAAGAATCGAAGCTGGTATTCGGCCGCGTGAAAAGTGGTCCCGTCTAGTGGATTTCGATGGGGCGCGAAGGTAACGGAGCCTGGGCCTCCAGACGGGCCGCCTCGCGCTGGCGGAAGAGGCGCTGGATCAGATTGGGCTTGCTCGCAGTCGGGTTCCAGCCGAGTCGCAGGACGTTGATGGCGATGTCGCGGCGTCCGAGCTGCAGCGCTTCGTTGCAGTTCCAGATGTAGATGTCGATGTGGCGCCCCTGAACGGAGGGACCCGTGTCCATGATCGTGTAGATGCCGTTATAGCGCTCGCCCAGGCGATACACCTGGATGACCGACCCGACCGGAAGCAGCCCGGGATCGGCGGCGGCGATGCCGGTCCGCACGTTCACGCCCGAGGCGGTCGTCGAACCCTTGCAGTAAGCGGTGGCGGCGAATTGCAGGTGCTGGATGCCCGACGCCGGGACCGCGTCGGCGAGCGACGCCGCATCAGTCGTTTCGAGCGGGAGCGAGATGTCGCTGAAGTCGATCACCTTCGACTCGTACATCAACGCCAGCCCCACCGCTACCGTGGTCGTTGCCGCAAGCTTGCGGGTGAACGATCGGGAAATCGACATCAGCATGGGGCTGGCGGCTGGCGGGCTTGGCCCGCCACCCAAGACACTATAGGGCGCCGGTGGCGTTCAGTCAAAAGCCCAAACACCGACCGTCGTGAATTGTAACTTCTTACAATTCAGTCGCTTACGATGTGCTCTGTCCGGCGGCGATGAGCCACGATCATCGTCAGGGAGACGCGATACGCGATGAGGCTGAGCAAAATGGCGCCCACGGTGGAGCCTAGAACGTAGGCCCACGCCAGCGGCGTGAGCGCGTGGGCCAGGAGACGAAAATCCGTCCAGGAACCGTCGGCCAGTGCCGCGGTCAGTTCCTTCAGCAGGCGCGGTTTGATGGGGACCCGGAGTACGGCTGCGCCGGCCGCCGTCGCGAGCGTGTAGTACGCCGGGAGGATCCAGGGCAGGTTGGAGTAGATCCCCAGCAGCACTGCGACGCGATTCAGGCTCAGGGCAAACGCGAAGACGAGTCCGAGGACAGTGTGAAACCCAAGCAGAGGCGAGAACCCGAAGAACACCCCCAGCGCGAACGCCGCGGCCGTTCGCTCCGGCGTGTCGTGCGTATGCAGCATCTGGTCGAGCCAATGACGCATCCGTGGGGACAGCAGCTGCATGGTCTAGAAATGCACGAAACCGGCGGGCAGCGGTTCCGATGCCTCGCCGCGAACCAGGAACACGCCGGGTTCGGCCGTGAGTGCGCCGATACGCGTGACAGACACGCCCCGCGCCTGCCTGACGACGGTCGCCAGGCGGCCGCGGCGACGGCGCGGCACCGTGAAGAGCAGTTCGTAGTCGTCGCCGCCCGCCGCTGCGGCGGCCGCGGCATCGAGGCCGCGGCGCGAAAACCACTCGCGGACCGCCGGATCGATCGGCAGCAGCGAGGCGTCGATCCGGGCACCGGTGCCAGACGCCTCGGCGACCTGGCGGACGGCGTCGGCCAGCCCGTCGCTGAGATCCATGCAGGCGCTCGCCGCGCGGTTGCGACCGAGCAGCGCGCCGAGCCTGGTGCGCGGCTGCGGCCGTCGATGTCGCTCGATACACTCCTGGAATCCGGCGAGCTCCTTCGCGTCCCCCGACTCCTTCCACCACGAAAGTCCGGCCGCGGCCGCTCCGATCGTGCCAGAGACGTAGACGTCGTCGCCGGAGCGTCCGCCGCTGCGGGTGAGCACGTTGCGGCGGCGGGCGAAGCCGGTGACGGTGACGTCGACGAAGAGGGGACCGGGCGATCGCGTCACGTTGCCGCCCGCCAGGACGACCCCGTTCTGAGAGGCCAGCTCGAGGAAGCCGTCGACCAGCTCGTTCACCTCTCGGCCGTCCATGTGTTCGGGCACGCCGAGCGAGAGCAGCGCCAGCCGCGGCGTGCCGCCCATCGCCGCCACGTCAGAGAGGTTCACC
The DNA here is from genome assembly GCA_036496585.1 of Vicinamibacterales bacterium. Taxonomy (NCBI): domain Bacteria; kingdom Pseudomonadati; phylum Acidobacteriota; class Vicinamibacteria; order Vicinamibacterales; species Vicinamibacterales bacterium. The sequence continues at coordinate 41,173 of DASXLB010000018.1, read as the reverse complement.
GCGAGGGCTTTCCAGCCGATGTCGGCAGGCGAGCTGAGGCGCCGATCGAAATGCACGGACTCGACGAGCGCGTCGGTGGTGAGGATCTCGAGCGCGCCGCGCGCCGGCTCTGCGACCGCCGCGTCGTCGCCGATGCCGATCGTGAGCCACGCCGCCGTCGGCGTTCGCGCACGAATCGCGGCGATCAGCTCGCGCTCGCCGAGACTATCGCGCGTATTCGACGGCCCGTGTTTCACGGATGACGGTGACCTTGATCTGGCCTGGATACTCGAGTTCGTTCTCGATCCGCTTGGCGATGTCCCTGGAGAGCCAGACGGTCTCTTCGTCGCTGATCTGATCGCTCTCGACGACGATGCGAATCTCCCGCCCGGCCTGGAGCGCGAAGGCCTTCGAGACGCCGTGGAACGAGTCGGCGATGCTCTCGAGTTTTTCGAGCCGCTTCACATACGACTCGAGGATGTCGCGCCGCGCGCCGGGCCGCGCGGCCGAGATCGCGTCGGCGGCCTGGACGATCATCGCTTCGAGCGAGGGCCAGTCGATGTCCATGTGGTGGGCCGCCACCGCCAGCAGCACCGGCTCGCTCTCGCCGTGCTTGCGAAGGAAGTCGAGGCCGAGCTCGAGATGGGTTCCCTGCAGATCGCGATCGATCGCCTTGCCGATGTCGTGCAGGAAGGCGGCACGCGCCGCGACGTGGCCGTTCAGCCCGAGCTCTTTCGCCATGATGCCGGCCAGGAACGCCACCTCGCGCGAGTGGTTGAGCACGTTCTGGCCGTAACTCGTGCGGAACTTCAGCCGGCCCATCAGCCGGAGCACTTCCGGGTGCAGGTCATAGAGGCCGAGCTCGAAGGCGGCGGCTTCTCCCTCGCGGCGGACGGAGTCCTCCATCTCGGCCTTGACCTTTTCGACGACCTCCTCGATGCGCGCCGGGTGGATCCGGCCATCGGCGATCAGCCGCGCGATGGCCTGGCGCGCGACCTCGCGCCGGAAGGGATCGAACGACGACAGGATGATCGCTCCGGGGGTGTCGTCGACGATGAGCTCGACGCCCGTCGCCTGCTCGAGCGCGCGGATGTTGCGCCCTTCGCGGCCGATGATCCTCCCCTTCATATCGTCGCTCGGCAGGTCGACGACCGAGACGGTGGTCTCGATGGCGTGGTCGGCGGCGCTCCGCTGGATCGCGTCGGCGATGATCTGCTGCGCGCGCTGGCCGGCGGTTTCGCGGGCCTCGGCCTCGAGGCGCTTGACCAGGTTGGCGGCATCGCGGCGGGCGTCGGCTTCGATCTGCTTGAGCAGGAACTCGCGCGCCTCCTCGCCGGTCATCCCCGCCACGCGCTGCAGCTCGCGCTGCCGGTCGGCGACGAGCTGGTCGGCGCGCGCGGCCGCCGTGTCGGCGCGGTGCTGCAGGTCGATGAGCCGGGTGTCGCGGGCGCGCAGCTCACGCTCGGTCCGCTCAGCGTCGGCGAGGCGCTCGGTGAGGGCGCGGGTGCGCTCGGCGAGCGCCTGGTCGAGGCCGGCGATTTCCAGCTGACGAGCGCGCGCCTGCTGTTCGGCGGCGGCGACGACGCCGTGTGATTTCTCGCGCGCTTCGAGCTGCGCTTCTTTTTTGAGGGACTCGGCGTCGCGCTCGGCGGCGCGGCGGATCTGCTGCGCTTCATCCTGCGCGCGGCCGACGGTGTCGCTGGCGATGCGCTTGCGGCTCGCCACCCACCAGATCGCGGCGCCCAGCGCGAGCAAATCGCACGCTGCTCCGAGCGCCAGGAGCACGACGGGGAGGCTCATCGGGCTCATCGGACCTTCTATCTATCTGCTAAACGGCGCGGCACGCCGCCGGGAAAAGGCCCCGCTTTGCCGTGTGGGGAGGTCGTTTGAACCTGGCAAAACCAGGTGGAACCGCCGTTCGTCACCGCGCGTCAGGCTTCCTCTTGCAGAGGCATGCACACGGCGCGGCGCCGCGATTCGCTTAGATGGAGCATTGGCTCAAAGCGAGCCTCCATGAACCATCACGCGCAAAGCAGGGAACTCGAACTCCTCAGGAGGATCTTAGTGTGAACCGGCTGCCCGGGCAAGCGGTTCGCTGCCCGCGAGCGCCAGGTCCAGCATCCGCTCCAGTTCTTGCGCGCGCTCGTTGATGCCCGTCCGCTGGGCGGTGCCCTCCTCACGGGCGCGGAAGCACTCGTCGGCGATATTGAGCGCGGCGAGGACCGCAATCTTCAGCGTGTCGCCGGCCGGCGACTCCTTCGCCGCAAGCACCATCTTCTGCTCGACATACGCGGCGAGATCCGCGATGTAGGCGGCATCGAGATGACTGCGGATCGGATACCGGATGCCGTTGATCTCGATGCTGACGACGCGGGATTCCATGTCGGTGGGTTAGAGGTTGAGGCTCTCGAGCTGCTTGAGCATCTCATCGACCCGGCCGCGAACGTGGTCGCGCTCGGTCCGAAGAGCAGCAAGCTCGGTCCCGGTGCCTTCCGCTTCCGCGAGGCGGCCCCTGGCGGCGTCGAGCTCGGCCCGCAGCCGCGTGTTCTCTTCGGCGGCCCGCACCTGTTCGGCGCGCGTCCGGGTCATCTCTTCGCTCGCGCGCGCCTGTTCCCCCCGCGCCTTGGCCAGCTCGCCGTTGGCGCGAGTGCTCTCTGCGCGCGTCTGGTCGAGCACAGTCACGAGCTGTTTCAGCTTCTGCTCCAGCCGGTCGATGGCCTCGACATCCACGGGGGCTGCCGCAACCGCTGCCTTTACCATTCGCGTCCTTTCCGGGGGCTCGCCCTCGGCGCCACGACCGCGCGTCGGTCAGCGCCTGACTGCCCCGTGCGCGGCCGCAAGCGCGCGCACGATCGAATCCATCGCGGCGTCGGCCTCGGCGTCGGTCAGCGTCCGTTCCGGCGATCGGAACATCAGACGCAGCGACAGGCTGACGCGATCCTCCGGCACCCCCTTGCCCGTATACCGATCGAACTCGATCGCCTGCACGAGCGTCGGAGGAGCCGACGAGCGGATCGTGCCACGAACCGTGCTGGCAGGCAAGGTGCTATCGACGAGGATCGACAGGTCTCGGACGATCGACGGGAACCGTGGCAGCGGCTCGGCGCGCAGCGCTTCGGCCGTGTCAGCCGATCCGAGCGGCCCCGCGTCGAGCTCGAAAGCCCAGACCGGCTCGCCGTTCGGACAGCCTCGGGCCTCGGCGATCGCGGGGGCGATCTGGCCAACGACGCCGATGATGCCGGGTTGGCCGTCAAGACTGATGACCGCGGACCGGCCCGGGACGAGGTAGGGAATATCGGCCGGCGCGCAGGCGACCGGCGCGTGGAAGGCGCGCGCGATCGCCTCGACGACCCCTTTGACGTCGAAGAAGTCCACGCTGCGCGCACCGCCCGACCAGTGTGGCGGCTGTGCCGCGCCTGTCCAGACGCCGGCGACGGTGCGCGCCTCCCCGGACGCCTTGAAGCGCGTGCCGACTTCGAACAACCGCACATCGGCGTGCTGCCGGCGCCGATTGTGCGCGGCCGCGTCGACCAGTCCGGCCAGCAGGGAGGGCCGCAGCACCGCGAACTTTTCGGACAGGGGGTTGGCCACTCTGACGAGTGACGCGGCGTCCTCCGCGAACGGCGCCGCCGCTTCAGCCTCGATGAAGGCGAAGGTCATCGCTTCGGAAAAACCGCACGCGGTGAGCACGTGACGCAGGCGCTGATCCCGCGCCGCGCGCCCATCCGGAGCCGGCTGCAGCGCGTCTGGTGCGGGAAAGGTCGCCGGCAGGCCCCGGTAACCGTCGTCCCGCGCGATCTCCTCGATGAGGTCGACCTCGCGCAGCACGTCCACGCGGAAGGTCGGGACGGTGACGGACCAGACGGTCGGAACAGGCGCGGTGGAGGTGGGGAGCTCCGCCTGGGACACCGAAAAACCCAGCGGCTCGAGACGCCGCGGGACCTCAGCCTCCGCCACCGGAACCCCGAGCAGACGCTCGATGCGCGATGCGCGCAGGGTCAGGACCAGGGGCGTCCGTGGCGCGGGATAGCGATCGACGGTCGGGCCAAGCGGCTGCGCCGCGCCGATCTGCTGCAGCAGCGCCGCGATGCGCCCGATCGCCGCCGCCGCCGCGTTGACGTCGGCGCCGCGCTCGAAACGCGTCGACGCTTCGGTTTTCAGGCCGAGCCGCTTGCTGGTGCGGCGAACCGCGGCTGGCTTGAAACAAGCGCTCTCCAGCACCATGAGCCGCGTGCCGGCGGCGATCTCGGAGTGCGCCCCCCCCATCACTCCCGCCACTGCCTGTGGCCGTTCGCCATCGGCGATGACCAGCATCTCGGTGTCGAGGACCCGCGCGACGCCGTCCAGCGTCGTGATCCGTTCACCCGGCGCGGCGCGCCGGATGCGCAGCGTGCGTCCGGCAAGCCTCGCATAGTCGAACGCATGCGTCGGCTGCCCCGTTTCGAGCATCACGTAGTTGGTGGTGTCGACGATCGGGCTGGTGCTGCGCACCCCGCATGCCTCGAGTCGCTGCCGCATCCAGTCGGGGGTGTGCCCGGTCGATCGGACCTCGAACACCTGCGCGCAGTAGCGGGGACAGAGTTCCGGATCCTCGATGACGACGTCGATCGGCTGCGGCTGGCCGGCCGGCGGCAGTGTCGCGTCCGGCATTTGCAGGGGGACGCCAAACGCCGCCGAGGCTTCCCGCGCCAGCCCGAGGATGCTGAGACAGTCGGGCCGATTCGCCGTGATCTCGAAATCGATCACGCCGGCGTCGACCGCCGCGACCTCGAATCCGCGCGCCGCCAGCGCCGACGCCACCGCGTCGACGTCCGCGCGCACCTTGACCAGCTCGGTGAGCCACGCGTAGGGAAGCTTCACAGGGGGAACTGCTCCAGGAATCGCAGGTCGTTTTCGTAGAACAGGCGGATGTCCTCGATGCCCCACTTGAGGAGCGCCAGCCGCTCGATGCCGACACCGAAGGCAAAGCCCGTGTACCTCTCGGCGTCGTAGCCGACGGCCTCGAAGACCGCCGGGTGCACCATGCCGCTGCCGAGGACTTCGATCCAACCGGTCCCCTTGCACATGCCGCAGCCGCGTTCGCCGGCAGCCTCGCCGCGCCTCGGCCCGACGCGGCCGGTCCCGCCGCACGCGGCGCAGCTGATGTCGAGCTCGCCGCTCGGCTCGGTGTACGGGAAGAAGCTCGGACGGAAGCGGGTGCCGCGATCGGCGCCGAACAGCTCGTGGGCGAAGGTGACGAGCGTCCCCTTGAGATCCGCCAGGGTGACGGCTTCGCCGACCACCAGCCCCTCGACCTGCGTGAACATGGGGGAGTGCGTCAGGTCGAGCCCGTCACGGCGGTAGACGCGCCCAGGCGCGATCAGGCGCACGGGCGGCTGGTGCGTCTCCATATAGCGGATCTGCATGCCGGAGGTATGCGTCCGCAGCAGCGTAGCGGGCGCGCCCGACACGGACGCCACCGGCGCCGCGAGGTAGAGCGTGTCCTGCATGTCGCGCGCCGGGTGTTCGGCCGGCATGTTGAGCGCTTCGAAGTTGTGGTAGTCGTCTTCGAGCTCGGGTCCCTCGACGACGAGAAATCCCATGCGCAGGAAGATGGCCTCGACGCGATCGCGCATGACCGTGAGCGGGTGCCGCCGGCCGACGAGCGGCGCGCGGCCCGGCAGTGTCACGTCGAGCGTGTCGGCGCGCGCGGCGCGGAGACGCGCCGCGTCGCCGGCCGCGGCAAGCTTCTGCTCGATCACGGTCTCGGCGTACTGTTTCAGTTCGTTCGCGGCGCGACCGAGCGCCGGCCGCTTCTCGGCGGGCGCGCCCGCCACGGCCTTCATCAACGCGCCGATGAGCCCGTTCTTGCGAGACAGGTACTTGTCGCGTACGCCGCGCACGTCGACGTCATTCGATGCGGCGGCCGCGTCGCTGTCGAACTGGCTTCGATGCGACTCGAGCAGCCGGCTGTAGTCGTCGGTCATGTGGTGAACACCGTCTCTACGACAAAAGGCCAGACGATCACGGGACCAGGATTTCTCCCGGCCGCCTGATCTCCTGGCCTCCTGCGATCCGTTGACCCGCCGCTACGCGCCGGCTTCGGCCTTCGCCTTGGCCGGTCGCGCCGGCTTGTCGGCGCCGCGCGCCGGGCGCTTCGCGACGATCGGCTTGGCGCTCGCCGCCGTCTTGGCCAGCTTGGCGAACGAGGCCGGCGACGACACGGCAAGCTCGGCGAGGCTCTTGCGATCCAGTACGTTGCCAGCCGCCTTGAGGCCGGCGATGAACTGGCCGTAGGTCAGGCCGTGCTCACGCGCGGCCGCGTTGATCCGCATCACCCACAGGCGGCGGAAATCGCGCTTCTTGTTGCGCCGGCCGACGAACGCGTACTTGAGTGCGGTGTCGACCGATTCCTTCGCCGAGCGATAGAGCTTGCTCTTGGTCTGGTAAAACCCTTTGGCGCGGGCGAGCAGCTTCTTGCGCTTCGCGCGACGGACATTTCCACGTTTGACTCGAGGCATCTTTCCTTCTACCTTCCAGACTCTAGTAGGGCAGCATCCGGCGCAGCTTCGCCGTGTCCTGCGGAGACACCATCGTCGTCCCCTTCAGCTTGCGCTTGCGGCTGCGATCCTTGCTGGTCAGGATGTGCGCCTTGAATGCGTTGCCGCGCTTGAACTTGCCGCTCGCGGTCTTCTTGAAGCGCTTGGCCGCGCCCCGGTGGCTCTTCAGTTTAGGCATGTTCCTTCGTTCCTTCGCGCTCCTTCGTTCCTTCGCCGTCCTTCGTGGTCTTCGGCCTCTTGGCGCCCGCCTTCTGCGACAGGATCGTGTGCATCTGGTTGCCTTCCTGGCGCGGCGTGGTCTCGGCCACCGCCACGTCGGCGAGCTCGCCGATCAGCCGCTCCAGAATGCGGCGTCCGATCTCGGGGTGCGCCATCTCGCGTCCGCGGAAGAAGATCGTCGCCTTCACCTTGTCGCCGTCCTCGAGGAAGCGCTCGATGTGCTTCTTCTTGAACTGGTAGTCGTGCTCGTCGACTTTCGGGCGGAACTTGATTTCCTTGACCTCGATGATCTTCTGGTGCTTCTTCGCCGACCGCGCGCGCTTCTGTTCCTGATACTGATAGCGCCCGAAGTCCATGATGCGGCAGACCGGCGGGACCGCGGTTGCCGCGATCTCCACGAGGTCGAGCCCCTTCTGCCGCGCGATGGCCAGCGCCTGCGGCGGTGGCATGATCCCGAGCTGCGAGCCGTCCTCGTCGATGACGCGGACTTCGCGAACCCGGATGCGTTCGTTGACCCGCGTGCGATCGTCGCGCCGCGGACTGCGATCAAATGCGATAAAGCCTCCTCATGAGCGTGCCGCCGCCAGGACCGCGTCCGGTTCCTGCTTGGCCGCGATTTCGGCCAGGGCCTCGCGGATGAACTCGTCAACCGCGCGCGTGCCCTGATCCCCGCCGCTCCGCCGCCGCACCGCCACCGTGCCGTCCGCCGCTTCTTTGTCCCCGACCACCAGCATATAAGGGATCTTCTGAAGCTGGGCTTCGCGAATCTTATAGTTGATCTTCTCCTGGCGCGCGTCGAGCTCCACCCTCAGCCCGACCGCCGCCAGCGCCGCCTGCACGCCGGCCGCGTACGCCGCGTGACGGTCGGCGATCGGCAGGACCACCGCCTGCACCGGCGCCAGCCACAACGGGAACGCTCCCGCGTAGTGCTCGATCAGGATCGCGATGAACCGTTCGAAGCTGCCGAAGATCGCGCGGTGGATGACGACTGGACGGTGCTCGGTGTTGTCGGCGCCGACGTACTTCAGGTCGAAGCGCTGCGGCATCTGGTAATCGAGCTGGATCGTCGCGCACTGCCACTGACGGCCGATCGCGTCGGTGACGTCGAAATCGAGCTTCGGGCCGTAGAACGCGCCATCGCCGGCGTTGATCGTGTACGGCTGGTTCGCCGCTTCGAGCGCCTGCTTGAGCGACGCTTCGGCGTGATCCCAGGTCTCCACCTCGCCGAGGAACTTCTCGGGGCGCGTCGACAGCTTCACCGAGTAGGGCAGCCCGAAATCCCCGTAGACCCGCTGCACCAGGCGGAGCAGCCGCTCGACTTCCTCGGCGATCTGCGACTCCATCACGAAGCAGTGCGCATCGTCCTGCGAGAACTGCCGGACGCGCGTCAGCCCGGCGAGCACGCCGGACGCTTCGTTGCGGTGCAGCGGCGTCTGCTCGTGGAAGCGGAGCGGCAAATCCTTGTAGCTGCGCTTCTCGCTGGCGAAGATCAGGAAGTGGCCCGGGCAGTTCATCGCCTTGAGGCCCATTTCCTCGTCGTCGGACGACTTCACGAGGAACATGTTCTCGCGGTAGTGCTCCCAGTGACCCGAGGTCTCCCACAGCGCCTTGTTGAAGATGATCGGCGCCTTCACTTCCTGGTAGCCGGCCGGAAAGAGCACACCGCGCATGTAGTTGGCGAGGGTGTTGTAGACCGTCGTCCCCTTGCCGAGCCAGAACGCCGCGCCGGGCGCCCACGGGTGGAACGTGAAGAGACCGAGCTCCTTGCCGACCTTGCGGTGATCGCGCTTCTTCGCTTCCTCGATGCGCTGCAGGTGCGCCTGCAGATCCTTGTCGCTGAAGAACGCCGTACCGTAGACGCGCTGCATCGGCGTGCCCTTCGCGTCCCCCTTCCAGTAGGCGTTCGACGTGCTCAGCAGCTTGAACGCCTTCAGGCGATTCGAGGACGGCACGTGCGGGCCGAGGCAGAAGTCGACGAAGGTGTCCCTGTCCTTGATGGTGTAGACAGAGACCTCGGACTGGCCGGCCGTCTTCTCCTCGATCAGCTGCACCTTGAGCGGCTCGCCGCGCCCGCGGAAGAAGTCGATCGCGTCCTGCTTCGGCCAGAACTGGTGGTCGTAGGGCAGGTCCTGCGCCGCCAGCTCCTTCATTTTCTTCTCGATCGCCTCGAGGTCCTCGGGGACGAACGGACGCGGCACGACGAAGTCGTAGTAGAAGCCGTCCTCGAGCGCCGGGCCGACGCCGCACTGCACGCCGGGGAACAGGTTCGTCACCGCCGCGGCCAGCAAATGCGCCGTGCTGTGCCGGTAGACGTGAAGGGCGTCGGGCCCGCGGTCGGTCAGGATCTCGAGCCGGGCATCGCCCGCCAACGGCCGCGTCAGGTCGACCGGCGTGCCGTCGACGATCGCCGCGATGGCGGCCTTGGCGAGGCGCGGAGAAATCGAGGCCGCGACGTCGGCAGGCGTGCTGCCGGCGCCGACGTGACGGACAGATCCGTCAGGCAACGTGACTGCGATCTCGCTCGAGACCATGGAATGAGGTGCTAAGGGTGCTAAAGGTGCCAAAAGTGCTAACGGTGCTGGTGCTAACGGTGCCAGGGTGCTAATGGTGCTGGTGCGAATGGTGCCAATGGTGCTGACCGGTGTCAGCGGTGCGCTTAGGCAGCTCCGGCGCCGTGGGTAGCGCGAGCACCCGCACCCTGAAGCACCCTTCGCACCAGCACCTTTGGCCTCGTTGGCACCCTTTGCACCTTTCGCACCCTTCTCTGGTAGGCGCGAGTGGAGTCGAACCACCGACCTCCTGCGTGTCAAGCAGGCGCTCTAACCACTGAGCTACGCGCCTATGCCTTGAAAACACAGGCCTTGCCGAAACCTAGAGTTTAACAGGGAATCGGGAGATTTGGAAACGTGGGAATTTGGAAATCTGGAGATGTGTCTCACATCAACACATTCCCACATTCCCAATTTCCAAATCCTCAGGCGGTTTTCTTGATCTTCTCCAGGGCTGCGTCGAGCACCGCGTCGGTCGCGGGCTTGGGCTCGCCGAAGTCAACGTCGGGTTCGTCGACGGCCAGGTCTGGCGTGAGCCCCCGCCCCTGGATCAGATCGCCGCCGGGCGTGACGTAGCGGGCATAGGTCAGCCACAGGCCGCGACCGTCGGGCAGTCGGACGAGTTTCTGCATCCCGGCACGACCGAGCGTGCGCTCGCCGACGAGGTCGGCTCGCTTGTTCCCGGAGAGCGCCGCCGCGAAGAGCTCCGCGGCGCCGGACGTGCCAGTCGTGACGAGCAGCGTCACGGGGAGTTCGATGGCGCCGTCGCCGGGCTTGGCGGAGATGGTCTCCGTGATCGAGCCGGCGGGGACCTTGGCTGCGGGCTTGTCACTCGCCTTCGCCTGCGGATCGCGGCCGGCGACCTGGGCGAGCGTGCCCGTCTTCACGAACAGGCGCGCGGCGTCGAGCCCGGTATCGAACGGTCCCTCGGCGGTCCGGCGGATGTCGACGATGAGCCGGCGGGCGCCGCCCTTGACCAAGGCGTCCACTTCGCCGTGGATCTTCGCCGGCGCGCCCGCGCCGAACGCGGCGATCCGGATGTATCCGAGCTCTGGCGCGAGCAGCTTCGAGGACACGACCGCCCCTGGCGTGCGCTCACGCACGAGCTCGATTTCATGCGGGTCGGCGGCGTTGCCGCGGATGACGGTGAGCGTCACCTTCGAACCCGGTTCGCCGCGCAGCAGGCGCATGCCTTCGAACACCGACAGGTCGCGCGTCGGCTTTCCGTCGATCGCGCGGACGTAGTCACCGGTCTGCAGGCCGGCCTTGTCGGCAGGCGATCCGTCGCGCGCCGCGATCACCCGCAGGTAGTACTGCCGCGTCAGCTCGATACCGACGTCGCCGATCGGCGTCCCAGCGCAGGCGGGAGTCGGCACCGCCGAGGCGCACGCCGGCGTGGCCAGCGAACGGGCTTCCGCGGCGGTCAGGTATGCACTGTCGGGGTCGAGGCTGTCGGTGAGCCCGCGCATCGCGCCTTCCATGACGTTGTCGACCTTGGGCTCTTCGACATAGCTGTTGAGGATCAGCGACACGACGTCGTCGAACACCCGCAGGTGCTGAAACGTGTCGTCGCCGTCGGCCGCGCGCCCCCGCAGGGTGCCGAGCACGATGAAGGTCAGCAGCGGTGTCGAAATCAGCAGTACGGACAGCCGGGTTCGGGTAGTCATGGATTGCGGTATGGCCTCTTCAGCCATTGTAGCGGGTCCACGGGGGTCCCGTCGACGCGCAGCTCGAAGTACAGGGCCGGGTTGCCGGCCTGGTCGCGTCCGGTCATTCCGAGGGTGGTCGCCGTGTCGACCCGGTCTCCCTTCTTGACGCCGACGGTGGCCAGGTGCCCGTAGAGGGAATACGCCTTGTCGCCATGATCGACGATGACGAGATTGCCATAGCCGCTGAACGCATCGGCGAAGGCGACGACCCCGTCGTGGACGGCGCGCACGGGCTCGCCTTCCGGCAGCGACAGCTGGATCCCGTTCTTCGCCGTCACCGGGCTGCCGCGCAGCGCTGTGCCGAATCTGGAGGAGACCACCCCCTCGGCCGGCCAGGGGAGCGCGCCGCGGAAGGGGCGCAGCGGGAGTGCCGCGGGGGGCGCCTCCCGGCCGGCGGCGAGCTGGGCGATTGTCCCCTGCAGCCGCCGCTGCGCGTCCTGCAGTTCGCCGGCGAGCTGGGCGTTGAGATCGCGCCGTTCGTCGATCCGCTTCACCAGCACGGTGCGCGCGTCCACCGCCGCCTGGACGGCGTCGCTGGCCCGGCGCGCCTGGACCTCGAGCCGCTCGAGTTCGGTCGCGCGCGTTTGCAGGGCGGCGCGCTCGCCGTTCAGCGCGGCCAGCGTCCGGCGATGCTCCTCGACGCGGTCGCGATCGATGCGGTCGAGCGCCGCGGCGGTCCGGTAGGCGCGGCCCAGGTCGCGCAGGCTCGTCACGTCGAGCAGCAGGCGCCAGTAGCCGGCGCGACCAAGCTTGTAGAGCCGCACCAGTCGAGCGTCGATGTCGGGACGCTGGCGTTCGGCTTCTCCAGCGAGCGCCTGGGCCCTGGCACTCGCGGCGGCCAGCTTGGCGCGCACGTCCGTCGCACTGCGCTCGATCGTCGCCCGCTTCTCGACCTTGATCTCGCGGTCGACTTCCAGCCGCCGCAGCTCGACGAGCAACGTCCGCTCCTGGCGGGCGAGCGACTCCGCTTCCTGCTGGAGCGCGGTGAGACGATCCGCCGCGCGTCTGGCGAGCGCATCGGCGGCCTGGCGATCCGGCGCCTGGGCGGTGAGCGCGGCGGCCGCGAATGCGAGCAGCGCGATGCAGGCCGGGCCTGCGCGGCCCCGCCGGCGCGGCGCCCGTAAACGGTCCGCGCCGCCTCGGCTAGAAAAGCGGCTTGCCATCGATGTCGCTCGGAATGCCGACGCCGAAGAACTTCAACACGGTTGGCGCGATGTCGATGATGCGCGGATCGGCGGTCGCGATCGGCCGGCTGCTGACGAAGACGCCCGAGGTGATCAGGTAGTCGTAGCCGCCGTGGTCGGCGCTCCACTTGCGATCGTTCTTGTAGACGATGCCCTGCGGCGATCCGCCTAGAGTCGTCTGCCACGAGACGCGGTAGCCTTCGTCCATGCCGACCTGCAGTTCGGCGGCGTTCGACAGGTAGGGGCCCGAATAGATGTCGTCGCGCTTGTAGACGGCGCGGACGATGTGCGTGCCGTCTTCCGGGTCGGCCAGCGTCAGCAGTTTGGCCGAGATCTCGTCGGCAAGCGCTGTGGCCTCCGCCCCGGGACTGACGATGCCCTGCGACTCGCGGCCGCGCAGGTTGAAGTAGATCTGGCCGATGCCCATCGCGTAGGCACGCGTGCGCGACCAGTCGACGTTCTCCCAGAAGGTGCCGCCGCCGAAGAGGTCCGACAGCTTCTTGTCGGCGCTTTGTCCCTTCATCACCATGTAGCCGTTCTGCACGAGCCAGGTGTCGAGATTCACCGCCTTGCGCCACGAGTGGAAGCCGTGGTCCGAGACGATCATCACGGGGACGTCTGGGCCAACGCGCGTGACCACTTCGCCGACGAAGTCGTCGGCGCGGCGGTAGACGCGCTCGATCGAGTCGCCGTACCGCGCCGCGAGCGTCGCGTCGTAAAGCGGATGCTTCGGATCGATCAGCCGCCACATCATGTGCTGCACGCGATCGGTCGATTCGATGACGCCGACCAGCAGATCCCAGTCCTTCTGATCGACGCGGTTGAGGATGACGCGGGCGCGATCGTCGAAGGCGACCATCAGGTCGTCCATGAACGTCTTCTCGTCCATGCGCCCTTCGTTCAGCGCCCACGTCTCTTCCGCCCAGCCGAGCGTGCGGTAATTGCCAACCGCCTTGTAGAGATCGCCCGCGAATGACGCCGGGTACGACATCGGCACCGGTGGATCGTCGGGCTTGAAGTTGACGGGCGAGACGAGGAGCTGCAGCTCGTTGCCGGCGTTCTCGAGCAGCATCTGCGTCATGCCGTGCACGCGGACGAGCAGGTTCACCTTGAAGGTCAGGTCGATCCAGGGCGTCCATTTCCCCGGTTCGAGCGTGAGGTGCTGGCCGTCGATGTCGATCGCGGCGCGTTTGCCGGCCCGATCCCACTTCACCGTGAAGGGGATCCGCACGTCCTGCACCGCCTGCAGCTCGGCGAGCTGCGTCTTGTCCGCGTCGCCGAGGGGCGCCGTCTTGCGGCGGATCGCCTCGATCTGCTGCCGCACGATCGGGCTCGGCGGCCCTTCGAGTTCGCTCGATGCGGTATCCCCCTCGAAGACGAGCCGCTTGAGGATGCCGCCCATCTCGGTGTTGCCTTCCTCATAGCGGCTCAGATCCGTCGCGTAGTAGGAGAATGTCCCCATCGTGCCGCGGATGTCGGGCAGCGGCAGCCCCGAGAGCAGCTCGCCGTTGTCGACGTCCTCGGGGGGAAACGTCACCGGCACCGTCAGCATGTCGGAGCGGACGCCGGCCTTGCCGGCGGTGACCCAGAACGACGTGCCGCCGCGCGTCGACGTCACTCTCGGCTTCGAGATCGGCAGGTAGTTGAAGAGGAACCTCGGCGGTGTGCGCGTCACCATGCCGAGATCGGGAAGATAGGTGTTCGTGTCGCGGACGAGAAAATCGTAGATGTTGTGTTTGCCGGCATTGACGCCGGTGGCGAACGATGCCCACGCCGTCGGCGACTCCGGCGAGTGCGTCGTCTGCAGCGGATAGAAGCCGCCCTGTTTCGCGAGCGCCGAGATGTGGGGCAGTTTCCCTTCGGCCATCCACTTCTGGAGCAGGTGCGGGTCCATGCCGTCGAACCCGAGGATGACGAGCTTCTGGCGGTGCGTGCCGGGGCCGCGTGACGAAGACGACGAGCAGGCGAGAGAGAGCGCGGCGACCGCGAGCACACCAGCCGTGAGCCACCACACCGTTGTGCGCATCGAGTTGACCGATTATACGGCTCGCACGAGCCGACCGCCGGCCATCCTGCGCTCCGACGTCCGGATCGGCGCGCCGGCGTCGATCCCGACCTCGCCGGTCCGGATCGACCGGTCGCTGGCAGCCCGCAGCCGCGTGGTACCCTGAGCCGTGCGGGCGCTCGGCATCGACTATGGCGAACGGCGGATCGGGCTGGCGCTGTCGGATGCGACCGGCCTGCTCGCATCGCCCTGGAAAACGATCGCCAACAACGGGCAGGTTGGGGCCGCCACTGCGCGGCTCGCGATCGAGATCGACGCGCTGGCGGCCGAGTCCGACGGCCTTGGCGCCATCGTCATCGGCCTGCCGCGGCGCCTCAACGGCGACGACAACCAGCAGACGCCGATCGTGCGGGGTCTGGTGCGACAGCTCGCCGACAGGATCGCGATTCCCATTACAGTTCAGGACGAGCGGCTCACCAGCCACGAAGCCGACCAGCGCCTCGCCGGGCGCGAGCGCGACTGGCGGAAACGCAAGCCGCAGCTCGACGCGATGGCGGCGGCCCTGATCCTGCAGGACTACCTCGATCATCAGCCGCGGCAGACGGGGCCTGCCGCCACCTCCGAGGCTGACGAATCGACCGGGCCCCGTCAGTCACGATGAAAAGAGTCCTCGCGGTTCTGCTGCTGCTCGTCGTCATCGCCGCCGGCGGCGCGGCGTGGTGGTATACGGGCGTCGATCGTCCGTTCAAGGGTTACGGGGGGCCCGAGGTGTTCGTGGACATCCCGCAGGGCGCGGGCTCGGCCGCGATCGCCAGGCGCCTGGCCGACGCCGGCGTCGTCCACGACGCGATCAGTTTCCGCCTGGCGTTGTGGCTGACGCACGAAGGGCGCCGCCTGCAAGCCGGCGAGTACCACTTCGACCAGCCGATGTCGCCGCGCCAGGTGGCCGACAAGCTCGCGCGCGGCGAGATTTACTTCCGGCCGATTACGTTCCCCGAGGGGCTGACCATCAAGCAGATGGCGGCGATCTATGAAGCGAAGGGCTTCGGTCCGGTCAGGGAGTTCGCCGACGCGGCCAAGAACGCGGCGCTGGTCTCGGCGATCGATGCCGATGCCCGGGATCTGGAAGGGTACCTGTTTCCCGACACCTACAAGCTGCCGCGGAAAGCGACGGCCGCGCAGTTGGTCGCGCGGATGGTGCAGGGCTTCCTGAAAGCGCTGACGCCGGATCTCATCGACGCGGCCGGCACGCGGCACCTGACGGTGCGCCAGTTCGTCACGCTGGCATCCATCGTCGAGAAGGAAACCGGCAACAAGGACGAGCGGCCGCTCGTCGCCGCCGTCTACGCCAATCGCCTGCGGCTCGGGATGGGCCTGCAATGCGATCCGACGGTCATCTACGCGCTCGATCGCGCCAACCTCTATACCGGCAACCTGACGCGCGCGAACCTGCAGTTCGATTCGCCGTACAACACCTACCGCTACGCTGGCCTGCCGCCGGGGCCGATCGCTGCGCCCGGACGCGCGTCGCTGGAGGCCGCCGCGCACCCGGCCGACGTCGCCTATCTCTACTTCGTCAGCCGGAACGACGGCTCACACGCGTTCGCCGCGACGCTCGATGAACACAACCGCAACGTGCAGAAGTACCAGATTCAGTACTTTAGGGAACACCGGCGCTGAGAGAGCAGGGCGCGGCGCCGCTGCTATCGGTTGTCGCCGCCCCACTTCAACTTCTCGCGGAGCACGTCGAAGTACGAGCGCGACGCTGAGCGGACGAGCCTGACGGGTGTCGGCGCCCGCCGGATGCTGACCTGGTCGTTGCGCCGAAGCGCAAATCCCGATTGCCCGTCGAAGGTGACGAAGACCTCGTCCTGGCCGTCCATGATCGGGCGCACGTGCACCTCGAGGGATCCGGCGATCACCACGGGACGGTTCGTCAACGTGTGCGGCGCGATCGGCGTCAGCACCATGGCGTCCACCGCGGGATGGACGATCGGGCCGCCGGCGGCGAGGTTGTAGGCGGTCGATCCCGTCGGGCTCGCGATGATCAGGCCGTCGGCGCGGACGCGGGTGACCGCCGCTTCGCCGATGGCGACCGACATCTCGATGATCCGCGACAACGCGCCTTTCGTGATCACGATGTCGTTGAGCACCACGTGCTCGGCGAACGGGCGATCGTCGCGCAGCGTCCGCGCGGTGAGCATGGCGCGTGATTCGAGGCTCGCCTGCCCGGCCAGCGCGGCCTCGAGCGACTCGTAGAGCTCGGGGAGCGTGATCTCGGTGAGGAACCCGAGGCTCCCGAAGTTGACGCCGAGGATGGGGACGTCCATCCCCGACAGCGCGATCCGCCCCGCCATGCCGATGAGCGTGCCGTCGCCGCCCAGCGCGACGACCAGGTCGCATTCACGCGGCAGATCGTCGCGCGATGCGGTCGGACGTCCCGGTGGGAGACCGACCAGCTGCGCCGTGTCGCTTTCGAACACCGCCTGGATGGCGCGCGCCTCGAGCCAGCCCGCCAGTTCGGCGAGCACCCCAGACGCCTCGGTGAGGCCCCGCTTGGCGATCAGTCCGACGCGCGTCATGGCCGCCGGAGGTGCAGGAAGAACTCGCGGTTGCCTTCGCTGCCGGTGATGGGGGAGTCGGTCGTCGCCACGCGCGACAATCCTAGCGCAGTTGCCGCGGCGGCCACCTCTTCGACCACGCGCGCGTGCACCGCCGGCTCGTGGACCAAGCCCCCCTTGTGCACCTCGCGCCGCCCCGCTTCGAACTGCGGCTTGACGAGGACGACCAGATCCGCGCCGGCGAGAAGCAGCGGCGCGATCGCCGGCAGCACCTGCCGGACCGAGATGAACGACACGTCCATCACGGCGAGATCGAAGGCGCGGGTCTGGGGCGGCAGCTGATCGGGGGTGAGCGTCCGCGCGTTGACGCGCTCGATGACCTCGACGCGCGGATCGGTGCGGAGGCGCCAGTCGAGCTGGCCGTGGCCGACGTCGATCGCGACCACGCGGGAGGCGCCCCGCTGCAGGAGCACGTCGGTGAACCCGCCCGTCGAGGCGCCGACGTCGATCGCCAGCCGTCCGGTGGGATCGACGCCGAAGACGTCGAGCGCGTGCGCCAGTTTGACGCCGCCGCGGCTGACGTACGGATGATCGGGTTTGACGAGCGTGATCTCGACGTCGGCCGGCGTCGGATGACCCGCCTTGGAGACGACGACGCCGCCGACCTGCACCTGGCCCGCCAGAACGAGCGCGCGCGCCCGCTCGCGCGTGGCGACGAGGCCGCGCTCCACGAGGGCGACATCCAGGCGCGCGGTCGGCTTCTTCACGGTGCGCCGGCGCGGACGGTCAGGTCCGTCTCAACTGGCGTCAATTGGTGCGGTTGGTGACCCATCGCGCGATGGCCGGCAATTGGCCGGCGAGTCCCGCGTCGTGCAAGGCGGCCAGCGCGCGGGCGACGCAGGCGGCGGCCATCTGACGCGAGGCGTCGAGACCGTAGAGCGCCGGATACGTCGGCTTGCCGGCGGCCGCGTCCTTCCCGGCGGTCTTGCCGAGGTCCGCCGACGCCCCTTCGACGTCGAGGATGTCGTCCACGATCTGGAACGCGAGGCCCAGCTCCACGGCGAACCGCTGGACCGCGCCGACCTGCGCGTCGGACGCGCCGGCCATCACCGCTCCTGCGACTGCCGAGCCGCGGATGATCTCTCCGGTCTTGAGCGCGTGCATGGCCTTGAGGCCGGCGGCGTCGAACTGCGCGCCCGATCCTGCCGCATCGAGGTCGATTGCCTGTCCTCCGACCATGCCGCCCGCGCCAGCCGCGTCCGCCACGATCGCGATCGCGCGCAGCTTCCGGGCGTCGAGTGTCGCGTCGCCGCCAGGCGCCGGTTCACGCGCCATCAACGCGAACGCCTCGGTGAGCAGGCCGTCGCCGGCGAGAATCGCGAGCCCCTCGCCGAAGACGACGTGGTTGGTCGGACGGCCGCGGCGCAGCGTGTCGTCGTCCATCGCCGGCAGATCGTCGTGCACCAGCGAGTATGTGTGAATGAACTCGAGCGCGCACGCCGCGGGCATCGCCGCCGCCCGGGCGGTGATCGGATCGCCGCCGTTGGCCACTGCGACGGCCTCGGCCGACGCGAGCGTCAGCATCGGCCGCAGCCGCTTGCCGCCGGCGAGCAGGCTGTACCGCATCGCCTCGCCGAGACGGTCGGGACAGGCCGGCGCTGCAGGCAGGTAGCGCTCGAGCGCCATCCCCACCTCGGCGCGGCGCGCCTCGAGCCAGCGCCGGAAGTCGTCGGCCGCCTGGGGCGTCTCGTCCGGCAGGAGAGTCACCGGCTGCGCTCGGCCGGCGTCGGGTCGCCCGCCAGCCCCGACGGGGCCGTCTTGATTTCGCCGCGCTCGTTGAGAATCTCCACCCGCCGCTCCGCTTGCTCGAGGCTGGCGTGGCAGAAGCGCGACAGCTGCACGGCGCGCTCGAAGAGCGCCAGCGACTTCTCGAGCGCGAGATCGCCTTCTTCGAGCGTCTTGACGATCGTCTCGAGCTCGGCGATCGCCGATTCGAAGTCCTTGATAGTTGGATCCATGCGTTGTCTCTAGCCGCGATGGCAGGGCTGAAGCCCTGCACTACTCCGTTCCACGATGGCAGGGCTGAAGCCCTGCGCTACTCCGTCCCCGCGACGGCAGGGCTGAAGCCCTGCGCTACTCCGTTCCGCGACGGCAGGACTGAAGCCCTGCGCTACTCCGTTCCGCGACGGCAGGACTGAAGCCCTGCGCTACATCAGGCACACGTAGCGCAGGGCTTTAGCCCTGCTCCCCATTAAACGCAGCGTACGGGTTAGCCCTGCCGCCCCTCAAACGTAGCGCAGGGCTTCAGCCCTGCCGACCGTCGACGGTACAATCGATCCCGCCGTCGGCCAGCGTTACATGCACGCGATCGCCGGGCGTCACGGACGCGGCGCTCCGGACGATGGCGCTGCGGTCCTCGTTCCAGCAGACAGCATAGCCGCGGGCGAGCACGGCGAGCGGGCTCAGATTCTCCAGACGGCCGGCGAGGCCGCGAAAGCGCGCGTCGGCGCGCGTGCGGGTCCGTTCCGCCGCTGCCGTCAGACGTGCCTCGGCGCCGCCGAGCCGTCCTCGCATCGCAGCGAGGCGCCGCGGTAGGTCGCGCTGCTCGAGCCGCTGCGTGAGCGCGCGGCAGTGTCGCGCGCGCGTCTCGAGCAGGCTCCGCATCGCGCCGTGGAGCTGGTGCGTCAATTCGCCGGCGTGACGCTCGCGCAGCGCGACTCGGACGTGGAAGCCGGCCAGTCCGCGCCGGCTCGCCAGCCGATGCACCGTATTCCGCCGCTGCTGCAGACCGGTCAGCGCGGCGGCCCGCAACCGGCCCGTCAGCCGGTCGATGCGGGCGCAGAACTCGTCGTGCGCCGCCACCACCATCTCGGCCGCTGCCGACGGCGTCGGGGCGCGCAGGTCGGCGACGAAGTCGGCGATCGTCACGTCGGTTTCGTGGCCGACGCCCGAGACCACCGGCACCGGGCACGAGGCGATGGCGCGCGCCACCTTCTCCTCGTTGAATGCCCACAGATCCTCGAGCGAGCCGCCGCCGCGCGCGAGGATCACCACGTCCACTTCGGGAGCCTTGCCGATCTGGCGGAGCGCCGTCACGATGTCGGCGACCGCGTCTTCTCCCTGCACGCGCGCCGGGCGGATCAGCACGCTCGCGTTGGGCGCGCGGCGTTTCAGCACCTTGAGGATGTCGCGCAGCGCGGCGCCGTCGCCAGAGGTGACCACGCCGATCCGCCTCGGCAGCGCCGGTAGCGCCCGCTTGCGCGCGCGATCGAACAGCCCTTCGGCGTGCAGCTTTTCCTTGAGCTGCTCGAAGGCGAGCTGCAGCGCGCCCAGCCCCTTGGGCTCCATGTGCTCGCAGGCGAGCTGGTATTCTCCCTTCGGCTCGTAGACGCTGAGGCGCCCGCGCGCCACCACACGCAGCCCGTCGGTCGGCTTGAACCGCAGATACCGCAGCGCGGTGCGGAACATGACGCCCTTGATCTGGGCAAGGCCCTGGGAGCCGCCGTCCTTCAGCGTGAAGTACATATGACCGGAGTTCCACACCTTGCAGTTGGAAATCTCCCCCTCGACCCAGACGTCGCCGAACGCATTCTCCACGAGCGCGCGGAGCCCGGACGTCAGCTCACTGACGGAGTAGATCTTCCGTTCGATCGGCCGGGGCGCCGATTCGGTGGCGGGATCGCCCTCTTCCTCGAATGGCTGATCGAACAGGCTCCCCACGCGGTCAGCGTCCCACCGCGCTCTCGGGCGCGAGGTTGTCGACATCGGCCGTCGAGAGGTTCAGCCGATGCACCGCCGTGGCGCGGCCGGTCGCCTGATCGGCCGTCACGATGACCGCGTTCAGCCGGCCGGGCCCGCTCGCCGATTCGAACTTCGCGGGCATGCCGGTGGTGAAGCGAGTCAGCGCGATCTCCGTCGTCACGCCGATGATCGAATCGTGGGGGCCGGTCATGCCGGCGTCGGTGAGATAGGCCGTGCCCTTGGGCAGGACGCGCTCGTCGGCAGTCTGCACGTGGGTGTGCGTGCCGAACACGCCGGTGACGCGGCCGTCGAGATGCCAGCCCATCGCTACCTTCTCGGAGGTCGCCTCGGCGTGGAAGTCGACGATGATCACGCGCGCCTTGCCGCGCATCGCCTCGATCTCCCGCCCGACCGTCGCGAACGGATCGTCCAGCGGCTGCATGAAGACGCGCCCCATGACGTTGATGACGCCGATCGGCTCCCCCGTGCGGGTCCGGCCGACGTAGCTGCCGCGGCCCGGCGTGCCAGCGGGGAAGTTCGCCGGGCGGAGCAGCTTGGGCTGGCGCGGGATGTAGTCGAGGACTTCCTTCTTGTCCCACACGTGGTTTCCCGTCGTCATGACGTCGACGCCGTAGGAGAGGATCGTCTCGGCGATGTCGCCGGTCACGCCGAAGCCGGCGGCCGAGTTCTCGACGTTGGCGACGACGAAATCGAGCGACTCGCGCTCGACGAGCGCCGGAATCGCGCGGCGGGCGATCTCGCGGCCCGGCTTGCCGAAGATGTCGCCGACGAAGAGGATGCGCATCAGAGCACGGGAATCTTGATCCGGGTGCCGCGGCGCTCCTCCACCCGCGGCAGGATCACGCGCAGTTCGCCGTGCGTCAGCGTCGCGACCGCCTTGCCCGCGTCGAACGCCCCCTCGAGTGCGATCGCGCGCGCGAAACGCCCGAACGCCCGCTCGGCGATATGGAACGCCGCGTCGGCGTGATCGGCGGAGACCGGCGTTTTCTCTCCCGTGATCAGCAGCACGTTCCTGGAAAACACGACGTCGATCTGGCCAGCTTCCACGCCAGGCACGTCGAGCAGGATCTGGATCGAGGCGTCGGTTTCAACCACGTCGATGGGAGGGGTGTATTCGGCACCGGCGCCATCTGCCGTCAGAAGGTGGCGGAGATCGTCGGGAAGCTCCCGGCGCTCGACATAGACGCGAGCCATGCCGTCATCTTAGCACCGGGCCTTGAAATGAGGCCGGAAACACTGAATCAAAATATGAGTGTTAAATGCTAATATAAGCTGCTTGACAGCAGCTAATATTAATTTTAGGCTTTGGAGAATGATGAATTCTCTGAGGAGGGCACCGATGACACTGGTTCGCTGGAGTCCTGGTCGCGAGCTGGCTTCGATGGAAATCGACCGGCTGGCGAGGATGTTCGAGGACGTATACAAGGGCGTTCGGGCGTGGATCCCCGCGGTCGACGTCTACGAAACGGCTGCGCACGAGTACGTGATCAAGGTGGAGCTGCCCGAGCTGACGCGCGAAGCGATCGCCGTCACGTTCGAGCAGAACGTGCTGACCATTTCTGGGGAGCGGAAGGTGAGCACCGACGACGACGCGGGCACGTATCATCGCAGCGAGCGGCCGCATGGCACGTTCAGCCGCTCGTTCACGCTCCCGGCCACGGCCGATGGCGGGCGTATCAGCGCCAGCTACAAGGACGGCGTGCTGACGGTGCGGGTGCCGCAGCGCGAGGATGCGAAGCCGAAGCAGATCAACGTAGCGGTCGAGTAACAGTCAAGGGCCGGGGGTTGGGCTTGGGCTGCTCAGCCCGCGTCTCCAACCTCCGGCGCCCGCCTCCCACCCTCCAGCCTCCGCCTTCGTCAGGAACTTTCGCGTCCGGCTGTCGTAATCCGGCAGAGAGAGGGGTGACTGATGGCGTTCGTGGCTGGGTTCTTTGCCATTGCGTTTGCCGCGATGGTGGTCGGGGCGATGACAGTCGCGCTGCTGTTCAAGGTCGTCATCCGGCTGATCCTGTTGCCGCTGCTGCTGCTCAAGTGGATCGTCGCAGGCCTGGTGATGGCGGTGGTCGCGCCGGTGCTCCTGGTTGTCGGCGTCGCGCTGGCGCTGGCGTTTGGGCTGGTGATCGCGGTGCCGCTGCTGCCGCTGGCGGTCGTCGGGCTGCTGATCGCGCTGCTGGTCAAATCGACGCGGCGGCCGGTCGCGCTATAGGACTCCGCCGTTCGAGGGCCGCGGCCGCGCGCAGCAGCGTAGCCTCGTCGAACCGCCGGCCCGTCAGCTGCAGCCCAACCGGCAGCTGTTCTTCGGTCACCCCGCAGGGAATGCTGATCGCCGGCAGTCCCGCCAGATTGGCTGCCACGGTGAAGACGTCCGCCAGATACATCTGCAGCGGATCGTCCGTCCGCGCGCCCAGCGGGAACGCGGCGGTCGGGCTCGTCGGCATGGCCACGGTATCGACCTCCGCAAACGCCTGATCGTAGTCGTGCCTGATGAGGGCCCGGACCTGTTGCGCCTTGACGTAGTACGCGTCGTAGTAGCCGGCGCTCAGCACGAACGTGCCGATCATGATGCGGCGCTTGGCCTCGGCGCCAAACAGCGCGCGCGTGCGGTAGTAGGTGTCGTGCAGCGTGGCCGCGTCGGCGCGCGCGCCGTAGCGCACGCCGTCGTAGCGCGCCAGATTCGAGCTGGCCTCGGCGTTGGCGACGAGATAGTAGACCGGGATCGCCAGCGACGCGTGGGGGAGCGAGACGTCGGTGAGTACCGCCCCAGCCTCGCGCAGGCTGTCGAGCGCCGCGTCGAACGCACGCTGCACACCCGGCTCGACGCCGACGCGCAGCAGCTCGCGCGGGACGCCGACGCGCACACCGCGGAGATCGCCGTCGAGCCCCGCCGCGGGATCGGGCGCCGGCGCGTCGACGCTGGTCGCATCGCGGGCGTCAGCGCCGGCGATCGCCGCGAATGCCAGCGCCAGATCCTCGGCCGACGCCGCCATCGGCCCGATCTGATCGAGCGACGAAGCAAACGCGATCAGGCCGTAGCGCGACACGCGGCCGTAGGTCGGCTTCAGTCCGAAGACGCCGCACAGCGCCGCCGGCTGGCGGATCGAGCCGCCGGTATCGGATCCGAGCGCCAGCGGCGCCATCCCGGCGGCCACCGCGACCGCCGAGCCCCCGCTCGATCCGCCCGGCGTACGATCGACGCCCCAGGGGTTACGCGTCGGCCCGAACGCCGAGTGTTCGGTCGACGAACCCATCGCGAACTCGTCGCAGTTGGTCTTGCCGATAATCACCGCGCCGGCGCGCTCGAGCCGCTCCACCACGGTCGCGGAATACGGCGGGACGTAGTCTTCGAGCAGCCGCGAGGCGGCGGTTGTCGGCACGCCGGCGGTGCAGATGTTGTCCTTGATCGCGACAGGGACGCCCAGGAGCGGCGCGGTCACGTCGGGGTGCCGATCGAGCTCGGCGGCGCGCGCCAGCGCGCGGTCGGCGCAGACGTGCAGGAAGGCGTGCAGCGGAGGATCGGTGCGGGTGATCTGGTCCAGCGTGGCGCGGCAGACCTCGACCGCGCTGACCTGGCGCGCCGCCACGGCGGCGCGGATCGCGGCGGCCCGCTTGGGCAGACTCATGAGCCGAGCACCCGTGGTACCGTAAACAGACCGGCGCTTCGATCCGCGGCCGGCGCTTCGGCCAGTGCCGCGTCGCGATCGAGCGACGGCCGCGGCTCGTCGTCGCGCAAGCGGGCCGGCGCCGGCGCTGCCGGCTGCACCGCGGCGGCGGTGTCGGCCTGCTGCACCTGATCGGCGTAGGCGAGAATCGCCGTCAACTGCGCCGCGAACCGCGATCGCTCGTCGTCGGTCAGCTCGAGCCGCGCCAGCGCCGCGATGCGCTCGACGTCGGCGGGAGAAAGCACGGTTGCCATGGCCACTGATTCTATCCGTCCTGCCGCGGTCGCCGGTTCCTGGTATCCGGCGTCGGCGGGCGCGCTGGCCCGCGAGGTCGACACGTATCTGGCCGACGCCGCGTCGGTGGCCCTGCCGGTCGGGCGCGTCGACGCGGTGATCGCGCCTCACGCCGGCCTGCTGTTCTCAGGTCCCGTCGGCGCCTGCGCCTACCGCGCGGCCGCCGCCGGCGCGCCGTACGACGCCGCCGTGCTCGTCGGCCCGTCGCACTTCGTCGGATTCGAGGGCGTTGCCGTGTATCCGTCCGGGGCGTTCGCGACGCCGCTCGGCGCTGTCGAGATCGACCGCGTCCTGGCCACCGAGCTGATGGACGCGTCGCCGATGGTCCACGTCCGTCCCGAAGCGCACCGCCGCGAGCACTCGCTCGAAATGCAGCTGCCGTTCATGCGCCGTCTGCTGCCCGACGTGCCGATCGTGCCGCTGCTCATGGGCGATCAGACCACCGCGACGATTCGCGCGCTGGCTCAGGCGCTCGCCACGGCCGGAGCAGGGCGCCGCCTGCTGTTCGTCGCCAGCACCGATCTGTCCCATTATTTCGAGGCCGTCACGGCCGAACGGCTCGACGCGCAGGTGCGTGAGCGCGTCGCCGCCTTCGACGCCGAGGGGCTGCTGGCGCTGTTCGAGCGCGCGCCAGCGGCGGAGCGAGGCCGGTATGTGGCCTGCGGCGGCGGTCCGACGATTGCGGTGATGCTGGGGGCGCAGGCGCGCGGCGCCCACCATGGCCGCGTGCTGCGCTACATGCATTCCGGCGAAATCTCCGGCGACACCAGCGGGGTGGTCGGCTATCTCGCGGCCGCGCTGGGGACATTCACCAATGCTGACTGACGCGCAGAAGCGCACGCTGGTCACCATCGCGCGCGGGGCCGTCAGGGGAGCGGCCGGCGCGGCGCCGGCCACGATCGACGTCGACGGCGGCTTGCCCGCCGCCAGCGGCGGATTTCCCGCCGCCAGCGGCGCGTTCGTCACGATCACGCGCGGCGGGCAACTGCGCGGCTGCATCGGCACGCTGCAGTGCCTCCGGGCGCTGCCCGAGGAGGTGCGCCGCGTCGCCGTCGGCGCCGCACGGGAGGATCCGCGCTTTCCGCCGCTGACCGCGGCGGAGCTCGACGATCTCGAGATCGAAGTCTCGATCCTCGGCCCGCTCGAATCGATCGACCCGATCGATCCGGCGGCGTTCGAGATCGGCCGCCACGGGCTGGTGGCCGAGCAGGGTTCGCGGCGCGGTCTGCTGCTGCCGCAGGTGGCGACCGAGCAGCGCTGGGACCGCGAGACGTTCCTGTCGCAGACGTGCGTGAAAGCCGGCCTGCCTCACGACGCGTGGCGAGGCGGCGCTCGCGTCTTTCGGTTCGACGCCGAAGTCTTCCGCGACTGACCCCTGTTCACCAACCAGGTTCCAGCAGGAGCGTCCAGCTCTTCGAGCGTGTGCGCCCGGGTGCAGGCTGGAAGCGCGGCCGACCGACGAGGTCAGCGGCGAGGTGTCGAACGTGGACGTGACGTGCACCGTGGTGACGTGATCAACCCGCGCAGCACGTCGAGGTTGACCCGGTCGAGCGGGTCGACGTCGCTTGCCCGCCGGCTCTCCGGCGTCTCGAGCTTCGGCGTTTCGAGCAGCATCGGCAGCCGCGTGAAGCGGGGGTCGTTGACCAGGCGGCGGAACGGCTCGAGTCCGAGGCAGCCCTTGCCGATGTGATCGTGGCGATCGACGCGGCTGGCGCACGGCTTCTTCGAGTCGTTCAGGTGGAACGCCTTGAGCCGTGTGAACCCGACGATCTGCCCGAACTGTCGAAACGTCTCGGCATAGCCCTCAGCCGTGCCGATGTCGTAGCCGGCCGCGAGCAGGTGACAGGTGTCGAGGCAGACGCCGACGCGCGGCGTCGCGCCGAGGCGAGCGAGGATCTCGGCCAGGTGCTCGAACCGGTGGCCGAGATTCGTCCCCTGGCCGGCGGTCTGTTCGAGGAGGATGCGGGTCCGTCCCTCGGGCCGCTGCTCGAGCAGCGCCGCCAGCCCGCTGGCGATCAGGCGCAATCCACCGCGCTCGGTGCCCGTCGTGTACGAGCCCGGGTGCATCACGAGTCCGTCGAGCCCGAGCGTTTCGGCGCGGTCGAGCTCCTCGACCAGCGCCGCGAGCGATCGCGCGCGCAGCCGGCGGTCGGCGGCCGCGAGATTGATCAGATAGCTGTTGTGGGCCAGGACCGGACGGATGCCGGTCTCGCGCACGCGCCGGCGGAACCGCGCGATCTCCGCGGCGGGCAGGGTGCGCGCGCGCCACTGGCCGGCCGATTTCGTGAAGATCTGGAGCGCCTCACAGCCGCTCGCCTCGGCGCGGTCGACCGCGCGCCAGAGTCCGCCGGCGATCGACAAGTGGGCACCGAGACGAGGCACGGCCCATAGGATATCCTTCCGTGATGCGCACGCTGGTCGTCGCCGCGTTGACGGCGCTCGCTCTGTCGCTGCCGGCGGCCCCGCGTCTGCAGGCGTGGGGCTTCACCGGGCACAAGTTCATCGCCGACCGCGCGGTCGATCTGCTGCCGGCCGAGCTGCGGCCGTTCTTCGAGAAATACCGCGTCTCGTTCGTCGAACACGCCATCGATCCCGACACCTACCGGACGCTCGGCTGGACGGAGGAGGACTCGCGGCACTTCGTCGACATGGACAGCTACGGCCCGTTTCCCTTCCGCGACCTGCCGCACGACTACAACGCCGCGGTGGCGGCGCGCGGGGCCGAGTTCGTGAAGAAGAACGGCGTGCTGCCATGGCGCACACAGGACATCTTCGACAAGCTGCGCGACAGCTTCCGCCAGCTGCCGACCTCACCCTATGCGCGGGACAACATCAAGCTGTTCTCGTCGGTCATCGCGCACTACGCGGCCGACGCCTGCCAGCCGTTCCACGCCGCTGCCAACTACGACGGACAGCTGACGGGCCAGACCGGGATTCACTCCCGCTTCGAGAGCGAGCTGTTCGATCGTTATCAGTCGAAGCTGAAGCTGGCGCCTGGATCGATCGTGGCCGTGCCGAACGTCCGTGACTTCATCTTCGCGACGCTGGCCGACAGCTTCAGCGACGTGCAGCCGGTCCTCGATGCCGATCGCGCCGCCGCGCAAGGACGGGTGAGCTACGACGAGGGCTACTTCGACGCGCTGGTTGCGCGCATCCAGCCGATCCTGGAAGCGCGCGTGTCGACCGCGATCACCGACGTGGCGTCGCTCATCACCCAGGCGTGGATCGACGCCGGGCGTCCGCCGGTTCCCGTCGACGCCCCACCGCGCCAGCCGCGGCCGATCAGGCGGTAGGTCCGGCTCCGTTCTTCGGTTCGAGCGCCCGCTCCAGCGGCCCGAGGATCAGCAGGATGGCGAGCGTCACCCCCGTGCCCAGGACCGCCAGGCGAATCTGCCCCGCGCCGCAGGCGCAGCCGAGCGCCGCGTTCACCCAGATCATCGCCGCCGTCGTCATGCCCTGCACGCGCTCGCTGTTGTGCAGGATGGCGCCGGCGCCGAGGAATCCGATGCCGGTGACGACCTGTCCGGGGATCCGCGTCGGATCGCCGCCGCCGGCCAGCAGACCGACCAGCGTGAAGACACAGGAGCCGAGCGCGATCAGGCTGTTGGTGCGGAAGCCGGCGCTCTTGTGGTGCCGCTCGCGCTCGAGGCCGAGGAGCGCGCCGACCCCGGTGGCCAGCACCAGGCGGATGACGATCTGCGCGTCAGTCAGCGCCACGGCGGCGAGTGTAACCTATTGGCCGATGAACATGACGGCAGCGGACGTCCGGCGGCGATCCGGATCTGGCCCGGCGCCCTCACCGGTTCGGTAGCGGATGGACGTGTTCCTCGTACCGGTAGGACCCGATCGGTACGAACTGTACTGCGAGGAGCCCGACGCTGCCGCCGCCGCCCCACGATCGGGGATGCTCGGCCGCGTCAACGTCCGCTTTCGCCAGACACTGGCGGAGGCCGAGCGCGAGCGGCACAGGATCGTCGACCCGTCAGATGCGCGTCCGCCGCTCGGGACACGCGTCAAGCGGCGTTTGCTGCGCTGGATCGCGGAATCGATTGCCGAGCAGCGCCTGCTCTGGCAGTTGCGCGGACGTGCTGAGGCGACGCTCGTTCACCCCCACGATCTGACCGCCGCGCAGGCGCTGCAGCTGCTGCGGCGATCACTGCACCGCGACTGGGACCGCCATCGCTTCTGGATGTTCGTGGACCTGCTCGGCGGCGTCGGCTCGGTGTTCCTGATTCTGCTGCCGGGACCGAACGTCATCGGCTACTACTTCCTTTTCCGGATCATCGGCCACTTCCTGTCGCTGCGCGGCGCGCGCCAGGGCCTGGTCAAGGTGACGTGGGCGGCCACAGCGAGCGAGGCGCTGACGACGCTGCGCGGCGTCGTGGGCGAGGCCCCCGGGAGCCGCGAGGCGGTGGTGCGGGAGGTGGCGGCGGCGCTGGGCCTGGAACATCTCGTCAGCTTCTTTCAGCGCGCGGCGATTCACTAGCGGGCCGTTGCCGGTTAGTGGTTGCCGGCTTCCAGCTGTCGCTCCGGCTACCCGCGCCCGGCACTCCGCGACCCGCTATACTCGCTGCTGTTGAAGCTCGAGGAGATTGCCCGGCGGCTCGAGTGCCGTCTCGAAGGCGACGGCGCGATCGAGATCGCCCGGGTGGCCGGCATCGGAGACGCCGGCCCCGGCGATCTGACGTTCTTCGCCAATCCGAAGTACGCCGCCGAGCTTCGCGCGACCAAGGCGTCGGCCGTGATCCTCGGTGACCGCGCCGCCGCGGCCCCCTGCGCGATGCTGCGCGCCGTCGATCCGTATCTGGCGTTCGCCCGCGCGATGGAGCTGTTCGCCCCCCGCCTCGAGACTGCGGCCGGCGTGCACCGGATGGCCGACGTGGCGACGGACGCGTCGATCGACCCGACCGCGTCGATCGCGGCGTTCGCCAGCATCGGCGTGGGCGCCAGCGTCGGAGCGCGCACGGTGATCTACCCGCACGTGACGATCGGCGCCGGCGCCGTGGTGGGCGATGACTGCGTCGTCCACTCGCGCGTGTCAATCCGTGAGCGGGTCGTCGTCGGCAGCCGGGTGGTCGTCCAGGATGGCGCGGTGATCGGCAGCGACGGCTTCGGGTTCGCGCGGCGGCCCGACGGCACGCACCACAAGATTCCTCAGGTTGGCGGCGTCGTGATCGAGGACGATGTCGAGATCGGCGCCAACACGGCGATCGATCGCCCGGCGGTCGGCGAGACGCGGATCGGCGCCGGGACCAAGATCGACAACCTCGTGCAGGTGGCGCATGGCGTGACGATCGGACGCGACGTGCTGCTGGCCGCGCAGGTCGGCATTGCCGGGAGCACCACGATCGAGGACCGCGTGACGCTGGCCGGGCAGGTTGGCGTCGCGGGACACTTGACGATCGGAGCCGGCGTCATTGCGACCGCCCAGACCGGTATTCCCAACTCGATCGACGCGGGCGCGTTCGTCTCCGGCTACCCGGCGATCGACAACCGCGACTGGCTGAAGGCGTCGGCCGTCTTCCGGACGCTCCCCGCGCTGCGCAAGGCGGTGGCGGCGCTGCGGGCGCGCCTGGACGACCTCGAAAACCGGCGATAATCGGGTGTCATGCGCGCCTTGACGCGTTCGGCGCTCGTGGCGGCGCTGCTGCTGGCCACTCCCCTCACCTACGCCGCGGTCCGGCCGGTCAGGCTCGACTACACCGCCGCGACGCTGCCCAACGGCATGCAGCTGGTGTTCCTCGAGGACCACTCGACACCGATCGTGCACCTGCAGATGTGGTATCACGTCGGCTCGAAGAACGAACGTCCGGGCCGCACCGGCTTCGCGCACTTCTTCGAGCACATGATGTTCAAGGGTTCCCGGAACGTCGAGCCGGAAGGGCATCCCTCGTACGTGTCGAGCGTCGGCGGCCAGAGCAACGCGTATACGAACGAAGACGCGACGGTGTTCTGGGAGACCGTTCCCTCGCAGTACCTGCCGCTGGTGCTCTGGCTCGAAGCCGATCGGCTCGGCTCGCTGCGCATCGACGAGAAGGCCTTCAGGAACGAACGCGAGGTGGTCAAGGAAGAGCGGCGGATGCGGATCGAGAACCAGCCGTACGGGCGGCTGCAGGAGATCATCGCCGACCAGACCTTCCAGGTGCATCCCTACAAGCACCCGGTCATCGGCAGCATGAAGGACCTCGACGCGGCGTCGGTCGAGGACGTGCGGCAGTTCTTCGCGACCTACTACGTGCCGGGCAATTGCACGGCGGTGCTGGTCGGCGACTTCGATTCGAAACAGGCGCTCGCACTGGCAACGCAGTTTCTCGGGCGGGTGCCGAAGTCCGAGGCGCCGGTACCGCGCGACATTCCCAGGGAGCCGCCGCAGACGCGGGAGAAGCGAGTCACCCTGCAGGCTGACTGGCCGCTTCCGGCCGTGGTCGTCGCCTACCACATCACCTCTGACGGCCATCCCGACTCCTACCCGCTGCACCTGGCCTCGAAGGTGCTCTCCGACGGCGAGAGCTCGCGCATCTACCGCTCGCTGGTCTACGAGAAGGAGATTGCGCTCGCGGCCTTCGGCGGCGGCAACATCATCGAGGATCCGAATCTGTTCTATGCGGTGGCGATCGTCCAGCCCGGGCACACGACCGACGAGGCGGCCGCTGCCTTGATCGCCGAGCTGGATCGGCTCCGCGGCGAGCCGATCACCGCCGCCGAATTGCAGCAGGCGAAGAACCAGTTCACGCGCGACTATATCGTCGGGCGCGAGACCGATCAGAACAAGGCGGAGGTGCTCGGGCACGCCGCCGTCATCCACGGGGATCTCAAGACGGCCGACGCCGAGTTCGACATCTTTCAGAGCCTCACGGTCGCCGACGTCCAACGCGTCGCGAAGACCTACTTCACCCCGGAGAATCGCACCGTGCTGACGATCCTTCCCCGAGGAGGCCAATGATGATCGCCTCTCTTTCCTGGCGCGCCGCCCCGGCCCTGCTGCGGGCGCTGGCGCTCGGGACCGCGCTCGTCGCGTCGACCGCAGGGGTCTGCGCACAAGGGCGGAACTGGCCGGTTGACAAGCCGCCTAGTCCCCTCGAGGAGCACGAGGTCAAGTTCCCCTCCTACGCACTGCAGAGCCTCGCCAATGGCCTGCAGGTGGTGGCGGTCTCGCATCACGAGCAGCCGGCCGTCACCCTCCGGCTGATCGTCCGCGCCGGCGCGGCGCAGGATCCCGACGGCAAGCCTGGCGTCGCGGACCTGGCCGCCGCGCTCCTCGATCAGGGGACCGCCACCAGGTCGGCCGAGCAGATCGCCGATGGCATCGACTCGATCGGCGGCGCGCTCAGCACCGGCGCCGGACTCGATCTGAGCTACATCAACGTCGTCGTGCTGAAGGACAGCTTCGACGTGGCGCTGAACCTCGTCGCCGACCTCGCCCAGCATCCCGCGTTTGCGCCCGAGGAGATCGAGCGGCAGCGGCAGCAGGCGCTCTCGGGGATGCGGGTCAGTTACGACGACCCGGAGTTTCTGGCCAACGCCGTGTTCGATCGGCTCGTCTTCGGCGCGCATCCCTACGGCCGCCCGCAAGGGGGCACACCCGAGACGCTCGTGGCGGTGACCCGCGCCGATCTGATCGCGTTCCATCGCCGCTGGTTCGGCGCCAACAACGCGATCCTGGCGATCGTCGGCGACGTCACACCCGACGAGGCGTTCGCCGGTGCCGGGCGGGCGTTCGGCTCGTGGGTCCGCGCGGCCGCGGACGCGCCGAGGCCGGCCGATCCGCCGACGCCGGCGCGACGGCTCGTCATCGTCGACAAGCCTGGCGCCGTGCAGACCGAGATCCGGGTCGGCAACCTCGCCATTCCGCGCCGGAACGACGACTACATGGCGCTCGACCTGGCTGCGAAAGTGCTCGGCGGCGAGGGGGCGAACCGGCTGCACCGCGTGCTGCGCTCGGAGCGCGGCCTGACCTACGGCGCGTCGGCCGACTTCAACGCGCTCAAGCAATCCGGCGACATCGTCGCCCGCACCAACACGCGCTCGGAGACGACCGGCGAAACGCTGCGGCTGATGGTCGACGAAGTCTGGAAGCTGATTCTCCACCGGGTTGGCACGCGCGAGCTGCAGGGCGCCCAGCAATACCTGACCGGCTCGTTTCCGCTGACCATCGAGACACCCAGCCAGATCGCGCTGCAGATCCTGAACGGGCTCTTCTACGGACTGAACATGAACGAGCTGCAGACCTACCGCGAGCGGGTCAGCGCGGTATCGGTCGAAGACGTGTTGCGCGTGGCCAGGAACTACCTCCATCCCGATCAGTTGACGATCGTCCTGGTCGGTGACGCGTCCGCGTTCGTGCGGCAGCTGCCGGGAGCAGGGTTCGACCGCTACGAGATCATCCCGGCGGCGCAGCTCGATCTCGCCGCGCCGGACCTGCGTCGCCCTCGCAGCGCGAGCCGTGGCTATCAGCCCGCCGTGTACTTTCAGGAGAGCAAGGCCGGTAAACAGGAAGCGCGCCCGCCAAACTCGGCAAAGGCGCTCCTCGACAAGGCCATCGCCGCGAAGGGGGGCCTCGCCAAGCTGCAAAGCATCAAGACGGTACGATCGGAGGGAACGATGATCGTCACCGACCTGAACGGCCCGGTGCCGTTCAAGGTCGTCGCCAACATCGAGTACCCGGAGCGGTTCCGGGTCGACGCCGACATGCCCGGCGGCAAGATCGCCCAGGTCTACTCGGCCGGACGCTACTGGATCATCGAGCCCGACGGCAAAGCGAGCGAAATGCCGGAAGAGGGACGGCCGGCGATCAAGGCGAGCGTGCAGCGCGACACGATCGCGGTGCTGGTGAAGGCGGCCGCGGGGAAGCTGGTGGTGCGCGAGGTCGACTCCGACGAGCCCGTGCTCGCAGCCATCGAGGTGTCGGGACCCGATCTGGCTCCCGTGACGTTCTTCGTCAACCGCGTCAACGGCTTGATCGACCGCAGCCGCTACGGCGGGCCCGATGGGACGATCGAAGAGCGGTATGCCGACTATCGCGACGTCGACGGCATTCAGATTCCCTTCCATACCGTGGTCCGGCGCGCCGGTCTGACGAGCATCGAGCGCGACGTGCGGACCATCAAGTTCAACGTCCCGCTCGCGCCGGGCATTTTCGAGAAACCGGGCTAGACCCGCCCTTTGCAGCCCCTTCGCGTGATGCTCTCGTGCGGCGAGCCATCCGGCGATCTGTACGCCGGCGCGCTCGCCTCCGAGATCCTGAAGCTGGAGCCCGGCGCGGTGGTGAGCGGGTTCGGCGGCGCGCGCATGGAGGCGGGCGGCGCCACCCTGGTTCGCGATTTCCGCGGGTTGTCGGTGACCGGCCTCACCGAGGCGCTGCGTGTCATCCCGAGGTCTCTGGAGACGTATCGCAGCCTCGTCCGCGCCGCCGAGCGTGATCGGCCCGACGTTTTCGTGCCGATCGACTACGTCGACTTCAACGCCTTCCTCGCCCGCGCGATGCACCGGCGCGGGATTCCGGTCGTCTACTACATCAGCCCGCAGATCTGGGCGTGGCGTCCCGGACGCATCAGGATGGTGAAGCGCGTCGCCGAGCAGATGCTCGTCATCTTCCCGTTCGAAGCCGAGTTCTATGAGAAGGCAGGCGTGCCGGTGCGCTTCGTCGGCCACCCGCTGCTCGAGCTGACGCCGCCGGCCGCGCCGCGCGAGCGCTTCCTGCGCGCGCACGGATTCGATCCTGCCAGGCCGGTCGTCGCGCTGCTCCCGGGCAGCCGCGCCAACGAGCTGCGCGGAATCCTGCCCGATCTGGTCCGCGCCGCCGGGTTGATCGCGGCGCGCCTGCCGGACGCGCAGTTTCTTGTCGCGCGCGCTCCGCACCTGCACGACACGCTCCTGGCACCGCTGGCGCACTGGCCTGAGGCGGCGAAGCCGCCGGTCGTACTCGAGGGTGCCACCGACGACATCCTCGCGTCGGCGGACGTGGCGCTGCTCGCGTCGGGGACCGTCACCGTGCAGGCGGCGCTTCACACGTGCCCGATGGTGGTGGTCTACCGGGTTAGCGCGCTGACGTATCGCCTCGGCAAGCCGCTCGTCCAGGTCGACACCTACGCGATGGCGAACCTCGTGGCCGGCCGCCGCGTCGTTCCGGAGCTGATCCAGGACGACTTCACGCCGGAGGCGACGGCCGCGCACGCGCTCGCCGTGCTCACCGATCCCGACGCGGCCGCGCGCGTGCGGGCCGACCTGACAGAGGTTCGCGACCGGCTGGGCACCGCCGGGGCCAGCCGGCGCGCGGCGGAAGCCATCCTCGAAGTGGCGCGGCGCGGGACGCGATAGACTGCCGCCGATGGTGCGTCGTCTGTGTCTTGCCGCGCTGCTGCTCGCGTTGCCGATCACGGGCGGCGCGACCGTGCTGCTGCCGATCGAACTCCGTGAACTGGTCAGCGTGTCGACCGCGATCGTCCACGGTCGCGTCGTGGACGTGCACGCCGACTGGGCCGACGGCCGCCGCGCGGTCGAAACACGCGTGACGGTCGATGCGGTCGAATACATGAAAGGCAGCCTGGGCGGCACCATCACCGTCCAGGTGCCGGGCGGACAGATCGGCCGCTACCGGACGATCTTCGTCGGCGCGCCGGAGTTCCATCAGGGCGACGAGGTGGTGCTGTTCCTGCGCCGCTACAATGGCGCGCTGTCGGTCGTCGGCGTCAGCCAGGGCGCGTTTCGCGTCTCCGCCGACGCCAGACGGATCGTCAGTTCGGCTGTCGTGGTGGCCGTGCCGGGCGCCGCGCCAGAGCCGGTGATCCGCGGCGACGTTGCCCGCCGGCCGCTGGCGATCGACGCGTTCCGCGATCTGGTCGGGCGGATCGTCGCCGAGGGCACCGGCCGGTGAGCCGCGTCTGGAAGGCGGCCGTCCTCGCCGCGATCCTGGCAATGCCGGCGGCGCTCGAGGCCTACCTCAAGCTCGGAATCATGGCCGGGTCGACGCTGATTTCGCTGCACTGGTCCGGTTTTCCGGTCCGCTATTTCGTCACCAACCGCGACATCGACGGCGTGTCGGCGCCGCAGCTGCAACAGGCGGTCTCGCACGCGCTCGCCTCGTGGGCGGCGGTGAGCGACGTGAACGTCTCGTCACAATTCGTCGGCTTCACGCAGACGGCGCCGCTGTCGGGCGACGGCATGACGGTGATCGGCTTTCAGGACCGTCCGGATCAGGATCGCGTTCTCGGATCGACCTCGTTCACCGTCGACGCGGTCAGCGGCGAGCTGATCGAGGCCGACATCTTCCTGAACTCGATCTTTCCGTGGTCGGCCTCCGACAGTGGCGAGGCCGGCCGGCAGGACGTCGAGTCGATCGCGCTGCACGAGCTCGGACACCTGCTCGGCCTCGGCCACTCGGCGCTGGGCGAGACGGAACTCGCCGCCGGCGGCCGCCGCGTCATCGCGACCGGGGCGGTGATGTTTCCGATCGCGTTTTCGGCCGGCGGTCTCAATCGCACGCTGCACGCCGACGACGTGGCCGGCCTGTCCGACATCTACGGCAACGATCACCATCGCGCCTCGACGGGCAGCATCACGGGGCGCGTGACCAAGAATGGCGCCGGCGTGCTCGGCGCGCACGTCGTCGCCTTCAACCCGTCGACCGGAAAGTTGATCGGGGGGTTCACGCTCGCCGCCGACGGCTCCTTCACCATCGCCGGCCTCGATCCGGGCCTGCACATCGTCCGGGCGGAACCGCTCGATGACGCCGACGTGTCGAGCTTCATGGATCCAGGGGGTGTGGACATTGATTTCATTCCGGCGATCTACGGCCGGCTGGTCGCCGTGCCGCGCGGCGGCACCGCGCCATCCATCGAGGTGAAGGTGACGTCCAAGTGATCGTCAGGTCGGGGATCGCGGCGCTGTTGTGTTTGTGCGTCGCGGCCCCGGTGCTGGCGCAGTCGCGGATCGAGTTCGGGTTCGGCGTGTCGTGGAGCGGCGGGTTCGACGCCGGAGGGGCCGACGCGCAGCTGACCCGCAACCCCGCGACCGGATCCAGCCCGCTCACGCTGTTTTCGACAACTTCGCGCGTCGAGGCGGCGCTGGCGATGACCGCGAGCGCCGGCCTGTATCTGACCAGACATTTCGAGATCGAAGCGACGGCCGACTATTCGCGGCCGGTGCTGACGACGGCGATTTCGGGGGACTTCGAGCAGGCGACGGGCGACACGGCCGAGTCCCGATCGAAGTTGCTCGTCGCCGGCGGATCGGTGCTGTATCACTTCGGCGCCGCACGGCTCACACCGTTCGTGTTCGGCGGCGCCGGATGGTTGCGGCAGCTCGACGAGGACAACGCGATACTGGTAACCGGCGGAGAGCTGCACGGCGGTGCCGGCGTGAAGTATCGGCTGAATCGACATTTTGCGCTGCGCGGCGATGGCGGCGTCTCGGCGCGCGAGAAGAGCCTGTCGTTCGACGAGAGCCGTCGTATTCAGCCGCGTGCGTCGGGCGGCATTCTGTATCGCTGGTAGCGCCGCGCCGGACCTGACGGTCGGGAACGATGCCGCGTTTACGCGGTGCGCTCGAGACGCATGCGGACGTCGGCTCCCCGTACCTCGTACCAGCCGATCGAATTGCCCGCCCATCCGGCTCCGCTCTGACCCTGGAGGCCGACCGCGATCCCCTCGTGCCAGTCGAGGCGGGCGCGGTGCACGTGGCCGCAGAGCACGAGGCGAACGCCGGCAGCGCGCGCCGCAGCCCACAGCTTCCGCCGATCACGTTCGGGAATCTCCATCACGACCTCGACGCGGCGTCCCCAACGGAATGACGGCACCGCGAGCGGATAGTGGTGCAGGACGAGCACCGAGGGCTTGTCGGGCGGCAGCCCGTGTCTCAGCCACGCCAGCTGACTGTCGCGTACGCAGCCGGCGCTGAGCCGGGTCTGCACGCGGCCGTCCCTGATCCGGATCGGCGTCCACGGCAGGGGGATCGTGTCGATGGCGGCCAGGCTGAACGCGCCGAGATCCTTTGCGAACGGCGCCTGGTGCGCCACGCCGGACGCACGGCGTGCGATGGCCTCGTAGAACCGGCGGCGGCGCGCCGCGACGACCGGCGGCAGGTCCCAGGCGCGCAGCACCAGGCGCGGCAGGTCGCGGCGGCTGCGGGGATGGCCGCCGCTCGACTGCAGGTCGTGATTGCCGTGGATGATCGTCACGCGCGACGGGTCGAGCAGCGAACGGGCCGCAAGCGCATCGAGCGCGCTCGCCAGCAGCCGTGGATTCCATCGGTCGAGGAGGTCGCCAGACAGCACGAGGTGATCGGGAGCGGCGGCGACGACGCGGTCGAGCTGCCGCCCGAAGGCGCGGAGGTCGGCGGCGTCCCGGAGATGCGAGTCGGAGAGATGCGCGATGAGCACCTGAGTAGGTTCGACGCCGAGTCCGGCCGGAACGTTCCCGCACGGCTGCCGCGGCATCGGCGGTCCTCCGCTCCCGGGCGGTATCAATGTTCGTGTCCCTGCGATACAGTCGCGTCCGTGAGCCCGGCCATTGCGCTCCGCGACGTTCATGTGACGCGCGCCGGGGCGGGAGCAGTGTTGCGCGGCGCCTCGCTCGAGGTGGCGGCGGGCGAGACCGTCGCCCTCGTCGGCCGCAGCGGCTCCGGCAAGAGCACGCTGCTCAAGACGATCAACGGTCTGATTCGACCCGATCGCGGCGAAGTGCTCGTCGAGGGGCGGCCGACCCGCGACTGGAACGCGTTCGAGCTGCGTCGCCGCGTCGGCTACGTGCTGCAGGAGGTCGGCCTGTTTCCACACATGAGCGTGGGCGAGAACGTCGCAATCGTGCCCTCGCTGCTCGGGTGGGATGCGCCGCGCATGGCAGCCCGAGTTGCCGAGATGCTGGAGCTCGTCGGACTGGCAGGGTATGCGGCGCGCCCGTCGCGCGAACTCTCGGGTGGGCAGCGGCAGCGGGTCGGCGTTGCGCGGGCCCTGGCTGGCAAGCCGGCGATTCTGTTGATGGACGAGCCGTTCGGCGCGCTCGACCCCGTGACCCGCAGCGAGCTGCACCGCGAGTTCCGCCGCATCCAATCGCAGCTGGGCACCACGGTCGTCCTCGTGACACACGACATGGCCGAGGCGTTTGCGCTGGCGGCGCGGGTCGGCGTCCTCGCCGACGGCGTGATCGCCCAGCTCGACACGCCGAAGGCGCTGCTGGGCAGCACCGACGCGCGGGTTCGCCCGCTGCTCGAGCCGCTGCTCGAAACCCGGTCGCTGCTGTCGTGAGCGTCGTCCGCTTCCTGGTCGCGCACCGCGCCGAGTTCGCGCACCTTTTCCTGCAGCACGTGATGCTGGTCGGCGCTTCCACCCTGGCGGCGGTCGTGCTCGGCGTGCCGCTGGGCGTGCTCGCGGCGAGGCGGCCGCGCCTCGGCGCCCCGATCGTCTGGATGGCTAACATCGTCCAGACGATCCCGAGCCTGGCGATGTTCGGCTTCCTGCTGCCGCTGCCGTTCATCGGCGGGCTGGGGGCGCGGGTGGCCATCGTCGTGCTGATCCTGTATGCGCTCCTCCCGGTCGTGCGTACGACCTTGTCGGGAATCCGCGGCGTCGATCCGGCGCTCGTCGAGGCCGGAACGGCCCTGGGGATGACGCCGCGACAGCTCCTGTGGCGGGTGCAGCTGCCGCTGGCGACGTCGTCGATCGTCGCCGGCGTCCGCGTCGCCGCGGTGATTGGCGTCGGCACGGCGACGATCGCCGCAGCGGTCGGGGCGGGCGGCCTGGGCGAATACATCTTCCGCGGCCTGTCGATGGTCGATCCCACGGTGATCCTGGCGGGAGCGATTCCCGCCGCCGCGCTGGCATTGTCCGTCGACGGGGGCCTGCTGCTCGTCGAGCGTGCGCTCGGCGGCCGGCGCCGGATTGGCAGGCGCGCGGCGGCGGCGCTCGCTCTCGTCGTTCTCGTCGCGCTCGGCGCGGCCGCCGCCGTGGCGGCGCGGCCCGCAGCGGAACGGCGGATCCGCGTCGGCTCGAAGAATTTCACCGAGCAGATCGTGCTCGGCGAGGTTCTGGCGCAGCAGCTCGAAGCCGCGGGCTTCGCGGTGGACCGGCGCCTCAATCTCGGCGGCACGTTCATCTGCGATCGCGCGGTCCGCGCCGGCGATATCGATGTCTACGTCGAGTACACGGGCACCGCCGACGCCGCGGTCTTCAAGCAGCAGACCGACACCGATCCGGCGCGGGTGCTCGAACGGGTGCGCCGTCTGTACGCCGGGGCCGGGCTGACCGTGCTGCCGCCGCTCGGCTTCGGCAACACGTTCGCGATTCTCGTCCGCGGAGAAGACGCGCGCCGACAGCAGCTGCGGACCATCGGCGATGCCGCCAGGATGGCGCCGCGCTGGCACGCCGGGTTTGGATACGAGTTCCTGCAGCGGGCCGACGGGTATCCGGGACTGTCGCGAGCCTACGGTCTGGCATTTGCGGCGCCGCCGCGTGCGATGGACCTGTCGCTCATCTACCGCGCGCTCGCATCAGGGCAGATCGACCTGACAGCCGGCGATGCGACGAGCGGACTCATCGCCGGCTACGATCTCGTCATGCTCGACGACGACCGGCGCTATTTCCCGCCGTACGACGCAGTGCCGGTCGCGCGCGCCGCGACCCTCCTCGCGTATCCGGGGGCGCGCGCCGCGCTCGAGGCGCTCGCCGGCCGCATCTCCGTCGACGACGTCCGCCGCATGAATCAGGCTGTCGACACCGGCCACGAAGAACCCGCTGAGGTGGCGCGCGCGCTGCTCGCGAGACTTCGCCGAAAAGGGGTCGCTTGAATACCACCGTCCGAGTGGGGGATGATCGGAGGATGTCGACCGGGCGCGCGGACCGCATGATCCGGCCGGCGCGCGCAGCGAGGCGGCGGCCCGCCGAGCGGAGATGATGAGATGATGGCTTCGCAGAATTCCTTCCAGACCCGGGGCAGCCTGACCGCCGCCGGCCGCCGATTCGGTTACTACAGCCTGCCCGCGCTCGAAAAAGCCGGTTTCCCTGGGCTGGCGCGGCTGCCCTACTCGCTGAAGATCCTGCTCGAGAACCTGCTGCGCCGCGAAGACAACCGCTTCGTCGACGCCGACGATATCCAGACCCTCGCCCGCTGGGACGTGACGTCGAGAATCGCGAGGGAAATCGCCTTCATGCCGGCGCGGGTGCTGCTGCAGGACTTTACCGGCGTGCCGGCCGTCGTCGACCTGGCCGCGATGCGCGACGGCGTCGTGCGCCTGGGCGGCGATCCGAAGAAGGTGAACCCGCTCCAGCCCGTCGAGCTCGTCATCGATCACTCGGTGCAGGTCGACCATTTCGCAGAGCGGAACGCCTTCGAGCTGAACGCCGAGCTGGAGTTCTCGCGCAACCGCGAGCGTTACGTGTTCCTGCGTTGGGGACAGACGGCATTCGACAATTTCAAGGTCGTGCCGCCCGACACCGGCATCGTCCACCAGGTCAACCTCGAGTACCTGGCGCGCGTGGTCGTGTCCAATGAAACCGCCGCCGGCACCGAGGCCTATCCCGACACGCTCGTCGGCACCGACTCGCATACGACGATGGTCAACGGGCTTGGCGTGCTCGGCTGGGGCGTCGGCGGGATCGAGGCCGAAGCGGCGATGCTCGGCCAGCCGATGTCGATGCTGATTCCGCAGGTCATCGGCTTCAAGCTGACCGGCGAGCTTCACGAAGGAGCGACCGCGACGGACCTCGTGCTGACCGTAACCGAG